>NZ_VRVG01000208.1:0-5621 GCF_008040085.1 Methylobacterium sp. WL7
GCCTCAGATGGGGCGGGTCGCCCCGCCGCCCCCCGAGCCCGATGGACATCGAAGCCCTGCGCAGCTCGACCCTCGCCTTCGTCGAGGCGCACAAGGTCTGGACGCCGCTGATCGCCGGGGGGCTCGCCTTCTGCGAGTCGATCGCGATCCTGTCGCTGTTCGTGCCGGCCACCGTGATCCTGATCGGCATCGGCGCCCTGGTCGGGGGGGCCGACATCCCGCTCTGGCCGGTGATCGGCGCCGCCGCCCTGGGGGCCGCCCTGGGCGATTGGCTCTCCTACGAGGCCGGGCGCTGGGTCGGGCCGGGCGCCCGCACCAAGTGGCCCCTGCGGCGCTACCCCGACCTCGTCGCCAAGGCGGAACGCTTCATCGGCCGCTGGGGCATCGCCGCGGTGGCGCTGGGGCGCTTCTTCGGGCCGGCCCGGGCCCTGGTGCCGCTGCTCGCCGGCACCCTCGGTCTGGCCCGGCTGCCGTTCCAGCTGGCCAACGTCGCCTCGGCCCTGGTCTGGGCCTTCGTGCTGCTCGCCCCCGGGGCCGGGCTGCTCGCCTGGCTCGACCGGTGATCCGGCCGGCCCGCTGATGCGCCGCTTCCCGCCGGAGCGCATCGTCTGCCTCACCGAGGAGACCGTCGAGACCCTGTACCTTTTGGGTGAGGAGGACCGGATCGTCGGCGTCTCGGGCTACGCGGTGCGCCCGCCCCGGGTCCGGCGGGAGAAGCCCCGGGTCTCGGCCTTCACCAGCGCCGACCTCCCAAAAATCCTGGCGCTGGCGCCGGACCTCGTCCTGGCGTTCTCCGACCTCCAGGCCGACATCGTCGCCGATCTCGCCCGCGCGGGTGTCGCCGTGCACCTGTTCAACCAGAGGGATGTGGCGGGCTGCCTGGCCATGGTCCGCACCCTGGGGGCCCTGGTCGGGGTCCCGGAGCGGGCCGACGCGCTCGCGCGGTTCTTCGAAGAATCCCTGCATTCCGCCGCCGCACAGGCCCCGACCCGGCCCAGACTTCGCGTTTACTTCGAAGAGTGGGACGCGCCGATGATCTCCGGAATCGGCTGGATCTCCGAATTAATCGGCTTCGCCGGCGGCCAGGACGTGTTCCCCGAACTCAGCCGACAGCCGGCCGCGAAGGACCGGATCGTCACCGCCGACCAGGTGATCGCCGCCGCCCCCGACGTGATCCTGGCCTCCTGGTGCGGCAAGAAGGTCAACGTCGATCGCATCCGCGCCCGCCCCGGCTGGGACGCGATCCCGGCGGTGCGGACCGGCCGGATCCACGAGATCAAGGCCCCGCTGATCCTCCAGCCGGGCCCCGCCGCGCTCACCGACGGGTTTGCCGCGATCCGGTCGTTCCTGGCTTAAGTCTCTGCAGTCACAGGGATGTTTTGCCGATGGGCCGGGGGCGATCCCGCGCCGCAGGTGACGGATCGGCCGCGTTTCGGCAGGATGTCCCGATTCGACACAGGCGAATCCCGCAACCGCATGTCCGCTTCCCTCGGCCTCCCCGCGCTCCCGGCGGGCGCCACGATCCTGCCCCCCGACCGGCGGCAATCGCCCACCGCCCTGCGGATCCAGCGCGGCGTGCGCCGCCTGTTCTCCGAGATGGGCTGCGTCACCCTGCCGGAATTCTCCCTGGTCAACGGCCGCCGCGCCGACGTGATCGCCCTGTGCGGCGCCGGCCGGCTCACCATCGTGGAGATCAAGTCGAGCGTCGCGGATTTCCGCGCCGACAGAAAGTGGCCTGATTACAGGGACTTCTGCGACCGGTTCTTCTTCGCCATCCCCGAGGACGTGCCCGAATCCCTGATCCCGGAAGAGTGCGGCCTGATCGTCGCCGACGGCTACGGCGCCGGCATCCTGCGGGAGGCGCCGGAGCACCCGCTCAGCGGCCCCCGCCGCAAGGCCGTCACCCTCCGCTTCGCCCACAGCGCCGCCCGCATCCTCCACGCGCTGGCCGACCCGGGCGCGGTGCGGGAGGGGGCGCTGTAGGGTACTGTACGGGGCCGCTCACACCGACTCGACCCCATGCATGCGTCTGGTCCTCGACACCAACATCCTCGTGGCCGCGCTGCGAAGCCCGGCGGGCGGTTCGGCTGCGCTGCTGCGCCGGATCAGGGCAGGCGAGTTCCGGATGCTTTTGAGCGTCCCGCTGTTCCTCGAATATGAGGCCGTCGCCCTGCGGCCGGAGCATCTGCGGGCAGCCCGGATCTCCGCGGCGGATGTCGGCAATGTCCTCAACGTGCTGGCCCTGTTCGCGGAGCCCGTCGTGATCCATTATCTCTGGTGGCCGCGGCTGCGGGATCCTGCGGACGAGATGGTGCTCGAAGTGGCGGTCAACGGACGGGCCGACGCGATCGTCACGTTCAACAGGGCGGATTTCGGGGCCGCCCCGTTGGGCTTCGGGATCGCCGTCGCCAGTCCGAGCGACGTCCTGCAAAGAGGCTGAAGGATGGATCGCGACGTTACGGTGCGCCTGCCCCATGGGCTGACCGATGCGGCCGAGCGGATCGCCCGCGAAGGCGGGACCACGCTCGATCAATTCGTCGCAACGGCCGTGGCCAAGAAGCTTTCGGCCATCACGTCGGCGGCGTTCCTCGCCGAACGCGGGGCGCGAGCGGATCTCGCCGCCTTCGATCGCCTCATGACCCGGCAGGGCGGTCTCCCGCCGGCGCTGGAGGATCGTCTTCGGGACTGATCCCCTGCCGGCTGTCGCGCGTCCGGGCTCCTCGATCGCTCGCTGATGCGGCGGTGATCTGGCGGCATAGCGGCGATCACCCGCTTCATCGGCAGGATTCGGCGAAAACGTTCGGCAGCCCGGCGAAACCTGCTTAGAATGGCCGAGCTTGCCGAAACTTCAGCGCCGAAACTAATCGATGACGCCCGTTGCCCTGTTCGAATTGATCCTCGCGCTCCTCGGGGCGGCCTTGCTGCTGTCTCTGATCGCCGGGCGGCTGGGGTTTCCCCCGGCCGCCGCCCTGGTGCTGGGCGGCATGGCGCTGGCGGTGGCGCCGGGCCTGCCGGCCTTCGATCTCGATCCGGACCTGATCATGGTCCTGTTCCTGCCGCCGCTGCTGCTCGAATCGGCCTACTTCACCGTCTGGCGCGACTTCCGCGCAAGCCTCGGCGCGATCCTGTCGCTCTCGCTCGGCGCGGTGCTGTTCACCACCCTGGTGGTCGGCCTCGTCGCCCACGCGGTGGTGCCGGCCCTGCCCTGGGCCGCCTGCTTCGCGCTCGGCGCCATCGTGTCGCCTCCGGACGCGGTCGCCGCCAAGGCGGTGCTGGCCCGGGTCGCCCTGCCCCGCCGGATGGTCACGGTCCTGGAGGGCGAGAGTCTCGTCAACGACGCCTCCGGCCTCGTGCTCTACCGGTTCGCCGTTGCGGCGGCGCTGACCGGCAGCTTCAGCGCCTGGGCGGCGGGGGGCAGCTTCGCCTGGCTGGCTGTGGCGGGCGTCGCGGTCGGGCTCGCCTGCGGCCTAGCGGTGAACGCGCTGGTGCGGCGCCTGCACGACGCCAACGCCGTGGCGGTGCTGAGTTTTCTGGCCTCCTACGCCGCCTACCTCGCCGCCGAGGAGATCCACGCCTCCGGGGTGCTCGCCGTGGTCGCCTGCGGGCTGATGATGGGCGGGCGCGAGCACGAGACCTTCGATGCCCATGTCCGGCGTCACGCCGTTTCGGTGTGGGAATTCGTGGTCTTCGTGCTGGAGGCCCTGGTCTTCGTGCTGATCGGGCTGGCCCTGCGCGGCGTGCTGGCCCGGTCCGGGGGCGACCTCGGCGCACTCGCCACGGGCCTGCCCCTGGCGGTCACCGTCACGGTGGCATGCGTGACCGCGCGGCTGCTCTGGGTGTTCCCCGCCGTCTACCTGCGGCGGACCCTGTCGGCCCGGGTTCGCGCCCAGGAGCCCCGCCCGGACCCGCGGGTGCCGCTGATCATCGGCTGGGCCGGCATGCGCGGGGTGGTGACCCTCGCCGCCGCCCTGGCACTGCCGGTGGACTTCCCGGGCCGCGACGCGATCCTGGTGGCGGCCTTCGCGGTGATCCTGTTCACCGTCCTGATCCAGGGTACGTCGCTCGGACCACTGATCCGGTGGCTGCGCCTCGACCCGCGCCAGAGCCTCCCCGAGGGCCATCTCGACGCCGCGATGGCCCGGGTGGTGATGAACGAGGCCGGGCTCGGTGCCCTTCAGCGGCTGGTGGCGCCCGGGTCCGGCGCCCTGCAGCATCCGCGTCTGGTGGAGGAATACCGTCGGCGGGTGCGGGCATCCTCCCGGGATCGCGACGAGCGCGGGGCCCTGGCCGCCGAGAAGACCGAGCATTTCGCAGCCGCGCTGCTGGCGGTGCGGTCCGGGCGCTCGGCGCTGATCGCCCTGCACCGGGAGAACCGCATCCACAGCTCGGTGCTGCGGGCCCTGGAAGGGGAGATCGACCTGGAGGAGCTTCACCTGAAGCGCCTGGCCGGCGAGGCTCCGACGCACGGCGCTGCCTAAGACCGAGCCCCGACCGGAGCGTCAGGGTCCTTAAGGCTGCGCTTTCGCGCCTCGTGCCGGATGTCGGAACCGGCATGATGCGCTGGCATCTTGATTGACATCGTCTGTTTCCGAAGGCCGGCGGCCACCGTTCGGAACGATGCTCTAGCGAGTGGTGCAGGCATCGGCCGGGTTGCTGTAGCCGCTGTAGACGACCCGCACCTTGCGCAGGCAGGGGGCCGCCTCCTTGGGCGCCGCCACGGGGGAGATCTCCACCGGCTCGATCCGCAGGCTCGCCGTGACGGTCGGCTCCTCCGGGGTCGCCAGCGCGCGGCTGGCGCTCATCACGAACGGGGTGGCGACCATCGCCGAGACGGCGAGCGCGGCCAGGACGGCGATGTTCTTGCGGCCGAAATCGTGACGCGTGCGAGCCTGATGCATGACCGGTGGTCCGTCGTGTTCGGCAGCGCTGAGGTGCCGAAATCCCCTGTTTGCGGCGATAACTTGGCCGCGAACTTGACGGTTCCCGCTATGCCGAGAAAACGGCCTCGCTTGCGTGCTTCGCCACACAAGCGAGGCGCAGGCGCGAAGGATTCAGACGATCTTCCGGTACTGCACGAAACCCGACCGCTCCGCGATCCGGTCGTAGAGCAGCATTGCGTCGGTATTGGTCTCGTGGGTCAACCAATGGACACGGGAGCAGCCCGCGGCTTTTGCGGCCTCGTAGACATGCGCAATCAGCCGACGGCCGATTCCCGCGCCACGGACTGTGTCCGCCACGAACAGGTCCTGCAGGTAGCAGTAATCGCCGATCGTCCAGGCCGAGCGGTGGCGGATGTGGTGGACCAGTCCGACCGCCTCGGCCCCCCGCCAGGCCAGGGCGCCGTCGACCGGTTCGGCCGGGTCGTTGAGGCGGGCCCAGGTGCAATCCGTGACCGCCTCGGCGATCTCGACCTTGTAGAAGGCCTGGTAGCCCCGCCACAGCGGCAGCCACGCCGCCCGATCCTCCGGGCCGATCGGGCGGATCGCGATGGTCTCCGGTTCGATGGTCATGGTCCGCCTCTCCCGCATGGCACAGGGCGGAAGCTGACCACTCTCCGGACCCCGGACGCAAGCGCAACCGTGCGCGCGCTGCTGGCCCTCCGTCTTGCACCCCCCGCCGCC
>NZ_VRVG01000209.1:0-5551 GCF_008040085.1 Methylobacterium sp. WL7
CATGAGTAGTCTCCGGCTGGGGATTGGTCCCGCTCGGACGAATGGCCCGGGCGGGACGTAGACGCGGCGCGCTCGCGGCGTGGAATTCTATCTTCGGGGCGCGCCGCGGGCCGGATATACGGTTGCGGTCTTCGGGAGATGCTGCCCGGCAGCGTCTTAGATCTGGCCGATGAACGGCGCGGGGGCAGGGATGGACTGTCCGCCTTCCCTTGGCGAGGGTGACGAAGACGCGGCCGTGGCCGCGGGCTGCGGCGCGGCCAGGTAGTATGCCGCTCGCGAGGCCTGAACGGCGGCGGTCGAGAGCGCGCGAGGGTCGGCGCTTAGCAGTGGCGCCCAAGATGCGCAGTAGGAGGCGTGGTCGGGGTGGGGCGTGCGTGCGATGCTCAGGTCCGCCAGGACGAAGGCGGCACCGAGTTCCGCCACGAGCTCCTCGTCAGCGTAGGCGCGGGCGCCGAACCGGCCGGTGAGATCACGGGCGAGGCGGTGAGGGGCGCCGGTCCAATGGATAAGTTCGTGGACCAGCGTGCCAGCGTAGCCTGTGGACGTGTGGAAGGCGGTGCGGGGCGGCAGGTGGATCATGTCGGTGGCCGGGACGTAGCAGGCGCGGGTGCCGCCGTGGCGGATCGCGGCGCCGGTGGCGGTCACGAAAGCATCAAAGGCGGGTAGCGGCTCCGGTGGCGTGGCATTGCTGGGTAAGGCTGCGTCGGGGGATGGTTGAGCGGTGTCCACCTGGGCCGCGTTGAAGACGTAGGTGGCGCGAGCGACGAAGAGAGCACCGTCGTTCGCTTCAGCTTCACCGGCAACGGCGCCTCGAGGCAACTCCTTGTAGAACAGCACGAGCGTACCGCGCTCTGCCCGGCGGACTTGAGCGCCGAGTGCAGCCCATTGACGGTAAGTGGCCCAGCGCGCGTCGCTGTAGCCGTGGGTCTGCGCCGCACACCACAACGCCAGCACGTTGATCCCACGATAACGTCGGTGCGTGAGGGCGTTGTGGGGCATCGGGTCCGTGCCGTGCCAAGGTGGAGACCATGAAGCTGGGTCAGCGGTCTCGAGCTGCGCCAGGATGGTCGCGGCGAGGCGGGCGTGCAGGTCGTTGATGGGCATGAAGGGGCAGAGCTCCAGAGCAGCCGTGAGGATGGCGGCTTCGGGGCGGGGTTCCCGTAAATGCTTCGGCTGTTCACCGAAGCTTCCGGTCCGGGGCAACGGCGGTTGGCCAGAGCACCGTGCTGCCTGCCCTGCCCTGGATCCTGGTGGACGTTTGAGGGAGGCCGGCTTGCTGAAGGCAAGGCTTTGCCGTTGGGCGGCAAAGCCACGCTCCACCGAGGGGGTCCGGATCCCGGAGCCACGCCGTCGGTCGACCGGCGGATCGAGGTGCAACCTTGCAATAGGTAGGCCGGGGCTGTGCGGTCGGCCTTTACACACCGCTTCCCGTCAGCTTGGACGGCCAGCGCGAACGGACCCGTCCGCTCAATCCGCGGGGCGTCGGGGTCGTCCTGGAGGTCTGGGGCAACCCGTTCCCTCCATCCTGCAGTCCGACCGTATGAGCACGGACCGCTTTTCGCCGATGCCGTTCGGCTTGCGACCCGGCGATCCCCATCCCGCATGGTTGGCGGTGGAGGCTCGGGGCTCATAGGGAGCTGGCTCTTTTCTTTCGGCGGCTAAGAGCTTGTCTCTACCTAGTGCAGGTGGCCGACCGTTTCAGCTAGTTGAACGAGCAGAGGACAGACGACGAGCGGTCGCCTGGCTGTGGCGCTTCACCCTGACGGAGATGAGCTGGAGAGGTGAAAGAGAGGAGCGAGGGGAGATTGCCGCTGTCTATAGCGAGTTGAAATCAAGAGCTCGTGTGTGGAGGAGCAACCCATTTCTTGATCGGAGTGAAGCGCCGCTGATACACTGTACCAGCTGGATCTATATATAGTTTTGCTTTTCTAGATCAACAGGCTGCCTTCGCAGCGATTGCGTCGGCGTTTTTATACATATGAGTTACCGGGGCGCTGTCTAAAATGTCGTATCCAAAATGCGAACTTACGATCGCCTGAAATCTGGCAGAAATGTAGAGCTTGGCATGCCAGAGTAATGTAGCGCTGCCGTAACCCGAAAGCGGACGTTCGGCTTTGCGCCCATGCCGGACGCTTAATGGGCCATCACAATAGCTCGGAAGCGGACGTCGACGACAATCGCGGACGGTGCGATTCGCTCGCAGCATGAAGCGCAGGGCTCTCAAGTCTACGTCGGACCGACGCTCCATCCATGCAGAGTATCGGTCGGCCGAGGTTCAGCCCCGTTTGGCCGGCACATCATCGAACATCTCAGCGAAGCGTTCGTCCTCCCGTGCACACAACGCTCGGCCAGGTAAATATTCCCGACAAGCGATGCAGCGCCCAGGTCAACGCCGCCCGATCTGGGGCACCGTTCAGACAGATGCGGATCGCGTCGGACCGGTTGCGTGTGGCGACCCTCGCGCCGCGCCGGGCTAAGGTCACGGCCGTGGCCTTAGCATTGCTCCACCAGGGCTACTGCGAGCCGCAGCCGGTGATGAGCGCGACCTTGCCGTCGAGGGAGAAGGGGTCTGTCATCGGTCAGCCCGCCCCGCACGCATGTCGTCGGCGGAGCTGATGCCGAGCGCTTCGAGGAAGCGAGAGACCATGTTGTAGGCCCCGACCGTCGCGGTGAGCTCGACGATCGTCCGCGGGTCGAAGTGGGTGCGCAGGTCTGCGAACACGTCAGCCGGCACGTGGATGGTTCGGGTCATCGCATCGCAGTAAGCCAGGGCCGCGCGCTGCGCCGGCTCGAACACGTCTGATGCCGTCCAGTCGGGGAGGGCGTCGACCTGCGCTTGGTGCACCCCTTCGCGCAGCGCGATCGGGATATGCTGCTCGGCCTCGTAGGGTGCCCCGTTGAGGTGGGCGACCTGTAGGATCACGAGCTCGCGCAGGGCCCCCGGCACGACGCAGCGCTGGCGGATCGCGCTGAGGAAATGCAGCCAGCCGTCGGCTACCGACGGGCTGTGCAGCAGCATGGCGTAGAGGTGCAGCACCCCGCCGCGTTGGGCGGTGATGCGAGCGACGAGTTCGGCCGTTTCCGGTCGATTCGGATCCGCATAGGGGAGGTGGGCCATCTGTATCCACTCCGTGGGGTGACGCGGGGATCGCGGCGAGGCGAAGGCCGATAAGGATCTGCCGCGCGTCTTGGCGGCGTTCGGCGGCGGGACGACGCCCCGTGCGAGCCTCACGGATTATCCTCGGCCGTGGCGATCCCGGGTGTTTCGATTGGGACTGGCCGGCTGGTCTGCAGACCTCAGCTCCACCCGTGCGGCGCACAGGGCCAACGATCACACCTCGCTCTCGTGCGTGTGCGAGAACATAGTGTGCCCGGGCGTCTGCAGGTCAGCCCGTAGAATGACGCCTGAGCCAGACTCAGTGATGAACAGTGCTCGTCCATCCGCGCCGCCGAACGCCACGTTGGTAGTGTGCAGGCCGGCGCAAGAGGTTATGCGCAGCACCGGCTCCCCCGTGGCGTCGAACAGCCAGACGGCGCCCTTCCCGGCATGGGCGACGGCGATGCGACCCTCCGCGTCGAGGGCGAGCCCGTCCGGCCCGGCCCCGCCCGACATCTGGATGAAGGTGCCCACCTTGGCGGCCGTCCCGTCCCGCATCAGCGGGATCCGCCAGACCGCGTTGGCCCGCGTAACCGCCAGGTACACCGTGTCCTCAGTGAGGTTCATGACGAGGCCGTTCGGGCTTGGGATGCCGTCCAGGATGCAGGTCACGACCCCGTCCGCCCGAACGCGGAAGAGGCGTCCGCCCGGGTCCTGCCAGCCGGTTAGGCCCTGATCGGTGAAGTAGAGATCGCCATCGCGAGAGAAGAAGAGATCGTTGACGCCCCGGAACCGCTCGGGCCCGACCCGCAGGAGGAACGGCTGGACCGTGCCGGTATCCGGGTCGACGACCATGATGCCGTTCTTGTAGTCGGCGATGAATATCCGGCCGTCACGGTGGATCTTGAGGCCGTTCGGCCAACCATCGTACTCGGCCGCGATGGTGAAACCGCCGTCCGGCGCCACGCACAAGATGCGTCCGTTCGGGATGTCGACACACCAGAGATTGCCGTCAAGGTCGAAGGACGGCCCCTCCAGGAACGATCCGGTCGGCATGCGCCCCGGCTGCGTGCGGATCCACTCGTTCTCCGCCGTGGCCACCCGCCACGCCTCGGGGTAGGTGGCGAAGACTCTCGTTGGGCAGATAGGCGGGGCTGCGTACATCGTGACCTCCGTCTAAGAGTTTAAGCGCGGCGCAGCGCGGGGACGACCGCTGGCGCGGGGAGGTCGCCACCGATCGGGGCGTGCGTCAGGGTCAGCGTGATCACGGCCCCGGTCACCAGCAGCACGCCACCGGCCACGAAGGCGAGGTCGTAGCTACCCGTCGCCGCGATGATGTAGCCCGTGGCGATCGGCGCGATGAGGCCGAACATGTTCCCGCCGGTGATCTGGATCGCCATGGCCTTGCCAGCACTAGCCGGCGACCGCAGCAGATCGGCGGCCAGGGCGATATTGAGCGAGATGCCCGTCGCCAAGCCAGTCAGCGAGATGGTGATCAGGCCCAGGATCATCGGCGTGCTGTCGACGAACGGTGCCGCCAGGATCACGGCCGCGCTGAGCATCGACACGACGACGATGCGCCGCCGCCGCCCCGTGCTGGAGCCGCCCTCCGCGGCCAGCGCACGATCGCTCAGATGGGCGAGGACCCACGCCAAGACCGTTGCCGCGAAGTACGGGAACGCCGTGAACAGGCCCGATTTCACGATCGACATGTGTTTGACGTTGGCGAGATAGCTCGGAAGCCAGGTCAGGAACACGATCTGCGTGTAGACGGCGCAACCCTGCGTGACGGCGACGGCGATCATACTGCGCGAGCGCAACAGCACGCCGAACCCTTCCGCCGAGCCACCTGATTTCGCCCCGGAATCACGCGCCTGCAGGATGAAGGCGCGCTCGTCCTCGCCGACAAAGGTCGCCGTCTCCGGCCCGCGATACCAGACCAGCCAACCGACCAGCCAAACCAAGCCCAGCAAGCCGGCCGTATAGAACCCCCACCGCCAGCCGTGGACAGACACCACCCACCCGAGCAGCAAGGTCCCGAACGCAGGCCCCGCGTAGCCGCCGCTGTTGAGCATCGTGGCCGCCAGACCGAACTCGGATCGCGGCGCCCAATCCCGCAACACGCGACCGCCCGCTGGATAGGTGGACGCTTCCGCCGCGCCCATCAGCATGCGCGAGCCGAGAAGGCTGACGAAGCCGGACGCGAGCCCTGTGAGAATCGTCGCGCCGGACCACACGAGCACACCGACACCGTTGACCACCTTCGCCCCGTAGCGATCGGTCAGAAATCCGCATGGGATCAAGCAGACGACATACGTCCAGAGATAAGCTGAGAACAGGTAACCGACCTGCACCGGACTCAGATTGTATTCAGCCGCGATCGCCGGCGCCGCGACCGACAACGCGACCCGGTCCACATAATTGAAGACGACAAGCAAGAAAATGCCAATATAC
>NZ_VRVG01000020.1:0-58336 GCF_008040085.1 Methylobacterium sp. WL7
GGGTGGGATCGGCGGGGGCGGCCCGGCTGCCCTCACAACCCCAAGATCCCCTTGGCGATGACGTTGTGCTGGATCTCGTTCGAGCCGCCGTAGATCGAGACCTTGCGGTTGTTGAAGTAGCTCGGCGCCGCCGCATCGACCCAGTCGAAGCCGCCGGGCAAGTTGTTGGCTCCGGCCCCGCGTGACGGCGCCGCCAGGGCGAACGGGCCGGCGAGCTCGACCAGCAACTCCGTCGCCGCCTGCTGGAGCTGCGAACCGCGGATCTTGAGGAGCGAGGAGGCGGGGTCGGGCTCGACCGAATCCGCCCGGCCCTGCTTGGCCGCCACCCGCATCTGGGTGATCTCCAGCGCCTTCAGCTCGACCTCGACCTCCGCCACCCGGCCGCGGAAGTCGCGGTCGTCCCACATGGTCCCGGAGCCCGCCGGCATCTCCTTGGCGAGGCGCTTGATCCGGGCAATCCGCTCCTTGGTGAGGCCGATCCGGGCGATGCCGGTGCGCTCGTTGGCGAGCAGGAATTTTGCGTAGTCCCAGCCCCGGTTCTCCTCGCCCACGAGGTTCTCGACCGGCACCCGCACCGAGTCGAAAAACACCTCGTTAACCTCGTGGCGGCCTTCCAAGGTGAGGATCGGCCGCACGGTGATGCCGGGGGTCTTCATATCGATTAGCAGGAAGGAGATGCCGCGCTGCTTCTTCGCCTCGAAGTCGGTGCGCACGAGACAAAAAATCCAGTCGGCGTGCTGGCCCAGCGTCGTCCAGGTCTTCTGACCGTCCACGACGTAGTGGTCGCCGTCGCGCACCGCCTTGGTCTTCAAGGAGGCGAGGTCGGAGCCGGCGCCGGGCTCGGAGAAACCCTGGCACCACCAATCGTCGAGATTGGCCGCGCGCGGCAGGAAGCGTTCCTTTTGGTCCTGCCGGCCGAAGGTCGCGAGCACGGGGCCGAACATGTAGCAGTTGAATTGCTGCGGCAGCGGCACCGCCGCCTGGAACAGCTCCTCGGTGTAGATGTAGCGCTGGATCGGGGTCCAATCCCGGCCGCCCCATTCCTGCGGCCAGTGCGGCACCGCCCAGCCCTTGGCGTTGAGGATCCGCTGGCTGGCGACGATGTCCTCCTTGGCGAGGCTGCGCCCCTCCGACACCTTCTTTCGTATGTCAGCCGGGATCTCCGTCCGGCAGAAGCTGCGGACCTCGTCGCGGAACGCGATTTCGTCCGGCGTAAAGCGCAGATCCATCGTCAGCCTCCGATCTCGAACAGGCCGGCGCAGCCCTGGCCGCCGGCCACGCACATGGTCACCACGGCGTAGCGCGCCCCGCGGCGGCGGCCCTCCAGCAGGGCGTGGCCCACGAGCCGCGCCCCCGACATGCCGAACGGGTGGCCGACCGCGATGGCGCCGCCGTTGACGTTGACCTTGTCCGGATCGATCCCGAGCCTGTCCCGGCAATAGACCGACTGGGACGCGAAGGCCTCGTTCAGCTCCCACAGGTCGATGTCGGCGACCGTGAGTCCCTGCCGCTCCAGCAGGCGCGGCACCGCGAAGACCGGGCCGATGCCCATCTCGTCCGGCCCGCAGCCGGCCGAGGCGAAGCCCCGGAAGGTGCCGAGCGGCGTGAGGCCGCGCCGGGCGGCCTCCTCGGCCGACATCAGCACGCTGGCGGCGGCCCCGTCCGAGAGCTGGCTGGCATTGCCCGCCGTGATGAAAGCGCCCTCCCCGCGCACGGGCTTGAGCTTCGCCAAGCCTTCGAGCGTCGTGTCGGGCCGGTTGCCCTCGTCCTTGGCGAGTCGCGTCTCGACCTCCCGGGTCTCACCGGTGGCCTTGTCTGTCACCGCCATCACGGCGCTGATCGGGACGATCTCGTCGTCGAACAGCCCCAGCGCCTGCGCGGCGGCGGTGCGGCGCTGGCTCTCCGCCGCGAAGGCGTCCTGCGCCTCCCGGGAGATGCCGTAGCGCTCGGCCACGATGTCGGCGGTCTCGATCATCGGCATGTAGATCGCCGGCAGGTGCGCCTCCAGCCAGGCGTTGCGGGTCAGCTCCCGCTGCACCTTCGGCTGCACCAGGCTGATCGACTCGACCCCGCCGGCCACGGCCACCGGAACGCCGTCGAGGATGATCCGGCGGGCCGCGCTGGCGATCGCCTCCAGGCCCGAGGCGCAGAAGCGCGAGACCGTGACGCCGGCCGACTCCACCGGGATCCCCGCCACCAGGGCGGCGTGGCGGGCGACGTTGCCGCCGGTGGCGTTCTCCGGATAGCCGCAGCCCAGGACCACCTCCTCGATCGCATCCAGCTCGAGCCGGGCCCGGTCCAGGGCGCCCCGGATCGCGTGGGCCGCGAGGTCGGCGCCGCGGGTGAGGTTCAGCGCGCCGCGATGGGCCTTGCCGATCGGCGTGCGGGCGGTCGAGACGATCACCGCGTCGGTCATGCCGGGCTCCTCTGGGGTTCCGAACGGATGTGCAGGTCGGATGCTGGCGCAGCATCAGCCGGATGTGGCGTGGGTCCCCTCTCCCGTGCGGGAGAGGGACAGGGTGAGGGGTGCGACTTCTCCGGAAAGACCTGTCCCCTCACCCCAACCCTCTCCCGCACGGGAGAGGGGGCGCGGTGCGGGCTGCAGGAGCGACGGCGCCTGATGCAGACGGGTTGGGGATCCCAAAGGGCGTCACGCCCTTTGGTGGGGTGTCGGGGCAACGCCCCGACGCATCGGACCTCTCGAAACCGGGACGAAGCCCGTTCGGGCCGGCAGGCCATCAGGCCGTCGCCTTCCAAGCGGCGAAGCGTCCACCTTCATCCGCCAGCTTGCGCAGCAGCGGCGCCGGCTCCTGGCTGTCGTCGCCGGTCTCCCGGGCGAAGCGCGTCAGTGCCTCAGCGACAGTCTTGAGCCCGACCGTGTCGGCCCAGTGCATCGGGCCGCCGCGCCAGGCCGGCCAGTTGTAGCCGTTGATCCAGATCGTATCGATGTCGCCGGGCCGCGCGGCGATCCCCTCTTCGAGGATCCGGGCGCCCTCGTTGACCATCGGGTACATCAGCCGGGCAATGATCTCGTCCGGCGTGAAGCTCCGGCGGGTGATGCCGTGCTCGGCGGCGGTCTTCTCGATGAGCGCTTCCACTTCGGGATCGTGCGTGCCCGTCCGGGCGCCGTCCGAATAAACAAAAAAACCGCGGCCGGTCTTCTGGCCGAACCGGCCCATCTCGGCCAGCGCGTCGGCGACCGGGGCCCGGCCGCCGAAATCCTTGCGGGAGCGCCAGCCGATATCGAGGCCGGCGAGGTCGCTCATGGCAAAGGGGCCCATCCGGAAGCCGAAGGCGGTCACCGCGGCGTCGACCTCGTGCGGCAACGCGCCTTCGAGCAGCAGGCGCTCGGCGGCGCGGCTGCGGCGCTCCAGGATGCGGTTGCCGACGAAGCCGAAGCAGACGCCCACCGTCACCGGCAGCTTGTTGAGGCGCTTGGCCAGATCCAGCGCGGTGGCGAGCACATCGGGCGCGGTCTTCCCGGCCCGGACCACCTCGACGAGGCGCATGACGTTGGCCGGGCTGAAGAAATGCAGCCCCAGCACGTCCTGCGGCCGGCCGGTCACCGCCGCGATGGCGTCGACATCGAGATAGGAGGTGTTGCTTGCCAGGATCGCCCCCGGCTTGGCGATGCCGTCGAGTTTGGAGAAGATCTCGCGCTTGACCGCCATGTCCTCGAAGGCCGCCTCGATCACGATGTCGGCCTGTCCGGCGTTCTCCAGGCCGATCGCCCCGGTGATCCGGCCGACCCGCGCGTCGCGCTGGGCCTCGGTGATCGAGCCGCGCTTGGCCGAGCCGGCATAGAGGCCCTTCACCCGGTCCAGGCCGCGCTCCAGGGCGCCGGCCTCGGTCTCGATCACGGTGACCGGGATGCCGGCATTGGCGAAGCACATCGCGATGCCGCCGCCCATGGTGCCGGCGCCGATCACCGCGGCCGTCTCGATGGCGCGGCGCGGCGTGTCCTTCGACAGGCCCGGCACCCGGGCCGCCTCGCGCTCGGCGAAGAAGGCGTAGCGCAGGGCCTTGGAGCGCGGATCCTCCACCAGCGTGCGGAACTCGTCCCGCTCCACGGCGACCGCCGCGTCGAACGCGTCCGGGTCCAGGCCGGCCCGCACGGCCCGGACCAGGGCGCGGACGTTGGTCGCCTGCGGATCGCGCTTCACCGCCTCCTCGGCCAGCGACTCGAAACTCTGCCTTGCCTCCGGGGTCAGCCTGTCCGCCCGGTCGCGCACCCGCGGCAGGGCGCCGGAATCGGCCAGTTCCAGAGCCCGGGTGCGGGCCGCCGGCACGAGGTCGCCCAGCACCACGGCGTCGACGATGCCCAGCCCCGCGGCCGTCTCGGCCGAGACCGGCGTGCCGGTGAGCATCATGGTGAAGGCGGCGTCCGGCCCGATCAGGCGTGGCAGACGCTGCGTTCCGCCGGCCCCCGGGATGATCCCGAGCTTGATCTCCGGCAGGCCGAGCTTGGCCGCCGGCGCCGCGATCCGGCCGTGGCAGGCCATCGCCAGCTCCAGCCCGCCGCCGAGCGCCGCGCCGCCGATCGCCGCCACCACCGGCTTCCGGCCGGCATCGAGCCGCACCAGCACGTCGGGCAGGCTCGGCGCCTGGGGCGGCTTGCCGAATTCCGAGATGTCGGCCCCGCCGACGAACACCTTGCCCTCGGCCGCCAGCACGACGGCGCGCACCGAATCGTCCGCCTCCGCCCGGGCCAGGGCGGCATCGAGGGCAGCCCGCAGCGCGGCGCCGAGCGCGTTGACCGGCGGGTTGGCCAGCGTGAGCACGGCCACGCCGCCATCGACCTCGTAACGAACCAAAGCGTCGCTTCCTTGTTCTGCATTGCAGAATGATCGTTTGCAATTTGGCGGGATGTTGATCCGCGATCCCCTACTCGTCAAGAACGCGGTGCCATTGCCGGCAGCTTGCGTCGCGCCGTTCCGCATTGCAGACGCCGCCCGGCTGGATGGTTTGACCGGTGCCGGACGCCATGCCATTCAGACCCGCCCCGGGCACGATTCCGACCCTGGCCCGCCCAGCCGGGTTCCACGGGCCGGGCCGCCCGATCGATCAGGGAGGATCGCCGTGCGCGGTATCGGCCAACAGCCCGGCAGCCTCCGATGAGCGACGGGTTCGAACAGGGCCCGGCTAGCCGCCTGCCCGAGATCCTGCGCGGCCGCCTCGCCCTGCCGGTGATCTGCGCCCCGATGTTCATCGTCTCGGGACCGGAACTCGTGATCGCGCAATGCCTCGCCGGGGTGGTCGGCGCGTTCCCCGCGCTCAACGCCCGGCCCGCCGCGTTACTCGACGAATGGCTTTCGACGATCACGCGGACCCTCGCTGAAGAGCGCGCGAAGGATCCCGCCCGCAAGATCGCGCCCTTCGCGGTCAACCAGATCGTCCACGCGTCGAACGACCGGCTGGCGCAGGATGTCGAGGCCTGCGTCCGGCATCGGGTGCCGATCATCATCACGTCGCTGCGGGCCCCGGACGCGGTGATCCGCCCGGTCCACGCCTATGGCGGCGTGGTGTTCCACGACGTCACCACGGTCCGCCATGCCGAGAAGGCCCTGGAGGCCGGGGTCGACGGGCTGATCCTGGTCTGCGCCGGCGCCGGGGGCCATGCCGGCACGCTGAGCCCCTTCGCCCTCGTCGGCGAGATCCGCCGCTTCTACGACGGGCCGCTGATCCTGTCGGGGGCGATCACCACCGGCTCGGCGATCCTGGCCGCCCAGGCCATGGGCGCCGACCTCGCCTACATGGGCACCCGCTTCATCGCGACCCGGGAGGCGAACGCCGCGTCCGGCTATAAGGACATGATCGCCGGCAGCGCCGCCGCCGACATCCTGTACACCCCCTACTTCACCGGCGTGCCGGGCAACTACCTGACCCCCAGCATCCGCGCCGCCGGGCTCGACCCCGAGGCCTTGCCGGTGCGCGACAAGACCGCGATGAACTTCGGTAGCGCCAGCGCGAAGGTGTGGCGAGACGTCTGGGGCGCCGGGCAGGGGGTCGGCACCATCGCGGACGCCCCGGCCACCGCCGACCTCGTGGCCCGGCTCGTCCGGGAATACACCGCCGCCCGGGCCGGGCTCGGGGGCGTCGCCGCGGGCTATGCCGGCGAGGCCGTTCCATGAGCCTCCGCGTCGCCGATCCAGAGCCCGGGATCCGGCTGGTCACCATCGACCGGCCGGAGCGCCGCAACGCGCTCGACCGGGCGACCTATGCGGGCCTCGCCGCCGCCTTCGCCGACGAGACCGTGCGCGCCGTGGTGCTCACCGGGGCGGGCGGCTGCTTCACGGCCGGCAACGACCTCAGGGACTTCCAGGATGTCGAGACCGACGGCGACAGCCCGGGCCTGACCTTCCTGAAGGCCCTGCGCGGCTGCCCGAACCCCGTCGTCGCGGCGGTGGAGGGGCACGCGGTCGGCATCGGCACGACGCTGCTGCTGCATTGCGACCTCGCCTATGCCGGGGACGGCGCCCGCTTCCGCCTGCCGTTCACGGCGCTCGGGCTCAGTCCCGAGGGCGGGTCGAGCTACCTGCTGCCGCTCATCGCCGGCACCAAGCGGGGGGCCGAACTCCTGATGCTCGGCGAGCCCTTCGGCGCGGCGGAGGCGGTGGCGGCCGGCCTCATCAACGCCGCCGTCCCGGAGGGCACGGCCCTGGAGGTTGCGCTCGGCCGCGCCCGCGCCCTGGCGGCCCTGCCCCCGGCCTCGATCGCGGCGACCAAGCGGGCCCTGCGCCGGGGCCAGGACGACAGCGTCGCCCGCACGCTGGCCGAGGAGGCGGAGGTGTTTCACGCGCTTCGTCGGGGCCCGGAGGCGCAGGCGGCCTTCGCGGCGTTCCTGCGCCGATGAGGACCGCCGATCAGGACCTGCTGGCCGATCCCGATGCGGCGCCGGCAGGCGACGGAGCCAAGGAGGATCGCCACTTCGTCACGGCGCTGGCCCGGGGCCTCGCGGTGCTCGCCTGCTTCGGCCCGGGCCGGACCAGCCTGGCCAACCACGATCTCGCGGCGGCGTGCGGCCTGCCGCGCTCGACCGTGTCGCGCCTGACCTACACGCTGACCAAGCTCGGCTACCTGCACCACACCGCCGAGACCGGCCGATACCGGCTGGGCCATGCGACGATCGCGCTGAGTTCGGCGGCGCTGGGCGGCCTCGATGTGCGCGGCATCGCCCGGCCGGCCCTGCGGGCGGTGGCCGAGGCCGCGAACGCCTCGGTGGGGCTCGGGGTGCGCGACCGGCTGAGCATGCGCTACGTCGATTGCCAGCGCGGTCCCGCCGCGATCTCGCTGAACCTCGACACCGGCTCGCGGATCTCGCTGGCCCGCAGCGCCATGGGCCGGGCTTACGTGGCGGTCTGCCCCGAGCGCGAGCGCGCGAGCCTCTACGAGGACCTGAAGGCCCTGGACCCGGTGGCCTGGCCCGCCCTGCGGGCCGGCCTCGACCGGGCCGTGGCGGAGCACCGCGAGCTCGGCTGCTGCACTTCGTTCGGCGAATGGCAGGAGACGGTCTGCGCGATCGCGGTGGGGTTTCACCCCGGCGGCGGCCTGCCGGCCATGTCGGTCAATTGCGGCGCTCCGACGATCATCACCGATGCCCGGTTCCTGATGGATGTGGTGCGGCCGAAGCTCGTCGCGGCGGTGCGCGGCCTCGACGGCGTGATGGGAGCTTGAGGACCCGTTCCATGGAAACCGATCCGTCCCACGATCTCCCGCTCGCCGGGATCCGCGTCCTCGACCTGTCCCGGGTCCTTGCGGGGCCGTGGTGCGCGCAGGTTCTCGGCGATCTCGGCGCCGACGTGATCAAGGTCGAGCATCCGGAGCGCGGCGACGACACGCGGGACTGGGGCGTGGCGACCAGTCCCGGCAACACCTCGTATTTCGACAGCGTGAACCGCAACAAGCGCTCGATCGGCGTCGATCTCGCGACGCCCGACGGGCTGGCGATCGTCAAGGCGCTGGCCCGCGAGAGCGACGTGCTGGTCCAGAACTTCAAGACCGGCGGGGCCGAGAAGCTCGGCCTCGGCTACGCGGCGCTTTCGGCCGAGAATTCCGGGCTGATCTACTGCTCGATCGCCGGCTACAGCTCCGACGGCTCGGAGGCCGGACGGCCCGGCTACGACCTCGTGGTGCAGGGCGAATCCGGCGTGATGGCGCTGAACGGCGAGGCGGGCGGGCCGCCCCTGAAGTTCGGGGTCGCGGCGGTGGACCTGTTCACCGGGCAATACGCGGCCCAGGCCGTGCTGGCGGCTCTGTTCCAGCGCGAGCGCACCGGGCGCGGCAAGGCGATCGACCTCGCCCTGTTCGATTGCGGCGTGGCGCTGACCTCCTATTACGGCCTGGAGGCGCTGGCCCGGGGCATCGATCCGCCGCGTTATGGCAACGCCCACCCGTCGATCGTGCCCTACGGGGTGTTCGAGGCCGGCGACGGCCCGGTGGTGATCACGGTGGGTAACAACGCCCAGTACCGCCGGTTCTGCGAGCAGGTGCTGGAGCGGCCGGACCTGTGCGCCGACCCGCGCTTTGCAACCAACCTCGACCGCTCGAAGAACCGCGCCGCGTTCATCCCGATTCTGGATGCCGAACTCGCCAAATGGGAGCGTGCGCCGCTGATCGCGCGCCTGCGCGCGGCGGGCATCCCCTGCGGCGAGGTGATGGGCCTGCGCGAGGCGCTGACCTGCCCGCGCGCCCGGGAGGCCGGTCTGGTGGTCGAGGGGGCCGACAACGCCCACGTGATCGCCCCGCCCTACCGGCTCGACGGGCGCCGGCTGCCGGTGCGCCGCATGCCGCCGGGCCTCGGGGATTCGAGCCAAGAAATCCTGGCCGAGCGACTGGAGGTTTCGGCGGAGGCGCGGGACGCGCTGGTGGCGAAGGGCGTGGTCCGGTAGCGCGCCTTCAGCCCTCGACGGCGCCCAGCCGGGCGCGGGCATCGTCGAGCACCCGGGTCAGGGCGTCGTCCCAGGCGACCCGCGGTTGCCAGCCGGTGGCGTCGTGCAGGCGGGTGGAATCGCCCGCCGCCAGCGGGATCTCGTTCGGGCGCACCCGCTCGGGAGCGATCCGGATCTCGAACGGCACCCGGGCGCGGGCGCGCAGGCCGTCGAGCACGCTGGCGATCGTGCGGGGCACGCCGGAACTGATGTTGAACACGCTCCCGTCCGCCAGGGATTCGGACCGGCCGATCAGGTCGGCATAGGCGCCCGCGACGTCGGCCACGTCGAGGAAATCGCGGTACGAGGACAGGTTGCCGACCTCGAGGAGCGGCGCCGCGCGGCCGGCCTCGATCCGGGCGATCTGCCCGGCGAAGGAGGCCACCACGAAGCGCTCGTCCTGGCCCGGGCCGATATGGTTGAACGGCCGCAGCACCACGAGCTTCACGCCGATCCGGGGTAGCAGATCGCGCAGCAGCTGCTCGCCGACCCATTTCGACCGGGCGTAGGTGTTGCGCGGCAGGGGCTCGGCCGCCTCGGACAGCGCGTGGCCGGCCAGGAAGGCGCCGCCGTAGACTTCGCCCGAGCTGACGAAGAACAGCGTGCAGCCCGGCACCGCCTCGACGGCCGCCACGAGGTTCATCAGGCCGTTGACGTTCACCCGCCAGGTCTGCCCCGGCCCGGTCGCGGACTGGCCCACCGAGGCGAGGCCGGCCAAGTGGAGAATCTCGGTCGGCCGGAAGCGGGCCACGAAGGCGCTGAGTGCCGCCTCGTCCAATAGGTCGATGCGCTCGTAGGTGACGCCCTCCGGCAGGCTCGGCGACGCCCCGCGGCCGATCCCGACCACCCGGGCGCCCGATCCGGTCAGGAGCGGCAGGACATGGCCGCCGACGAAGCCCGCCGCGCCGGTGACGAGGATGCGTCTCACGCCAAGCCTGCCGATCCGTTCCACGGGGTGACGATCATCGTGTGGTCCCGGACGAGGTCAGGCGTTGCCTCCTTTCAGGAGAACGCGGGGATATAAACGCCCTCACCGGCAAGGGAATGGGTTTCCAACGGGCCGGAGACCCTTTGGCGGGGTATCGGGGCGGAGCCCCGATGGCATCGAGCTTCGCTCGACCCAGGGCTCCGCCCTGGACCCGCAAAAGGTCGAAGACCTTTTGAAACCCCGGCTCCTCAGCTCATCGTCCGGGTGCCCCAGCGGGTGCCCATGCGGCTCTGGGCGCTTCCCGGGGAGCTGCCGGCATCGGCGCCGATCGCCGGGCCGGATGCGGTCTGCGGCCTGTGCTGGGAGCCGGGCCCCATGGGCGTCGGTGCGATCGAGTCCGGCACCTCGGCCAGGTATTCCTCGTCCCGGTCGGTGGCGAACTGGCCGGCCTTGCGGAACGGCCAGAGATAGCCCGGCACCACCGCCTCGGCGGCGGTCGGGGTGATCCCGAGCGCCTCGATGGTCCGGCCCTCGGCCTTGGCAGCCTCGGACACGACGTTGTCGTTCTGGAGCAGGATCACCTGGTCGCGGGTGAGCTTCAGGCTGTCGGGCAGCAGGCCGAAGGTCAGGGTGTCGGCGACCTCCAGGAACCGGGCCTGGAGCTTGGCCACCGGCAGCGGGAGGTCCACCACCGCACGCTTCCGCTGGATCGTCTTCAGCATGTAGCGGACGAGGTGCTCCAGCGTCGCGACCTCGGGGCCGCCGAGTTCGTAGACCTTGCCGCCCGGCACGACGCCGTCGACGGCCCGGGCGATCGCCTCGGCGACGTCACCGACGAAGACCGGCTGGAAGCGCGACTGCCCGCCCGCCAGCGGCAGCACCGGCAGCGCCCGGGCCAGCCCGGCGAATCGGTTGAAGAAGCTGTCGCCCGGCCCGAAGACCAGGGAGGGCCGGAACACCACTGCGTCCGGGCAGGCGGCGAAGACCCGGGCCTCGCCCTCCGCCTTGGTCCGGGCGTAGTGCGACGGCGAGTTCGGATCCGCCCCGATCGCCGAGACGTGGATCATCCGGGCGCCCTGCCGGGCGGCGGCGCGGGCGATCTCGGACGCGCCCTCGACCTGCAGGCGCGCGAAACTCTGTGAGCCGGTCTCCTGCAGGATGCCGACGAGGTTGATCACCACGTCCGAACGCTCGGCCGCGCGGGCGACCGATTCGGGGTAGCGTAGGTTGGCCTGGACGGCCACGATCTGGTTGACCTTGCCCAGCGGCTGCAGGAACAGCGCCAGGTCCGGCCGGCGCACCGCGACGCGGATCCGGTAGCCGCGCTTGGCGAGCGCCCGCACAACATGGCGGCCCAGGAAGCCGGAGCCGCCGAAGATCGTCACGAGCTGGGATTGCGGGCGCAGGGGGCCCGTTGCGGCGGTGGATGCGGGCATGCTGTCCTGAGGCGTGTTCTGTGGGCCGGTCATCGCCGTGGTCTCGGGCTCCTCGCGCGCCCCGGGGCGCCGTCATGCGGGCCTACTTAGCCTAAGTTCGGCGCCTTGGGAGCCGCCCATGCGCGTCGCGGCGCGATTACCGCGTCCCGGCGCCGGATGCGACCGGGAACGGGCACCGCGCCCGCGCATTTCCACGGACGACTTCGCCGGGCCGTGCGCCGGCCGGGACGCGCCGGGGACCATGATGATTCTAGGGATGCTCGTCTCGGCGGTGATCGCCGTCTTCGGACTGCTCGTCGCGCTGGGCCTGATCGGCCACCCGATCGATGCCCAGCTCGTCACCAATTACGGCTGGAGCATCCTGACCATCGGCGTCGCGCTGTTCGTCCTGTTCGCCTATCGCCGGTTCAGCCGGACGCGGGGCCGGCGCTCGGTCTGACCGGCGGGGTCAGGCGACCTTGATCCGGCGGCGGATCTCCCGCGCCACCGCCGCTCGCCCGTCGGCGCCCCGGCTCACCGAACGCGGCGCGCCGACCGTGATGCTCTGGCTCTCGCGGGCGATGAAGGCGGTGGGCATCTCCGCCTTGAGGTCCGCTTCCATGTCGCGCAGCGCCGTATCCGAATGGGCCGGATGCAGGTGGATGATCGCCAGCGCCTTGACCCCGGCCGTCCGGGCCAGCTCGACGCCCTTCTGCCAGGTGGAGTGGCCCCAGCCGCGGCAGGTCGGATACTCGCCGTCCGTGAACATGCCGTCGTAGACCATCAGGTCGGCGCCTTCGACGAACCGGGCCAGCTCGGGATCTGGCCAGGGATCGCTGTGCTCGATGTCGCTGATCAGGCACAGGCGCCGGCCGCCATGCTCGAAGCGGTAGCCCACCGAGCCCTGCGGGTGGTTCAGCAGGATCGTGTCGACCCGGGCGCCGTCCGGGAAGGTCAGGGACTGCCCGGCCTCGAAGCCGTGATGGTTGAACGTGCAGCACAGCCTGTCGAGCGTAACCGGGAACAGCGGCGGCGCGAACAGGCGGTCGAGCGTCGGGCCGGCCGATTCGCCGCCGAGGTTGCCGCAATAGGTGTTGATCACCCGGTCGCAGTCGAGGACCGCCGGCTTGAAGAACGGAAGGCCCGCCGTGTGGTCGAGGTGCAGGTGACTGAACAGGAGGTCGACTTCCCGGGGGAGATCGGTGCGGTGGCCCTGGCCGAGGTTGTAGATGCCGGAGCCGGCATCGACCACGAACATCCGCTCGCCGCAGCGCACCTCGAGGCACGGCGTGCTGCCGCCGAATTCGGCGTATTGCGGACCGCTGACCGGCGTCGAGCCACGAACGCCCCAGAATCGGAGGACGAGGCCCTCGTCGGCCGCACGGATAGTCGGCTCGGAACACTTGGACATGGCGATCACGAATCTGCGGACAGTCGGTCCCAATCCGTTACGATCGAAACCCCGTCGCCGTTCCGGGAAGGTAGCGCTGATTACGGCAGGCCGACGGGACAGGAGTACCGCTCATCCCCTGCCTTACAATGAATTGGGGGGTCGCAGGCCGTCGTGATGTGCGGCCGCGCACACGGACGGGCCGCGTCCCGGCCCTCCGGTACCCTTAGAATCGCTCGGCGGAGGCGACAAGCCCGGCGTTGACGCTGCCGGGAATCGGTGCCCCGCCGAATGCGCCCGGGGTTCCGCTCAAGGCTGCTGCCAGCAGCGCGGGCAGGCCGTCGCCGTAGCGCACCGGGAGCCGGCCCGCCAGCGCCCCGAACGGGTCCGGCGCCCGCTCGTAGACCGGAACGAAGCCCGCCATCCGCCGCAGCGCGAGCGCGGAATCGGGCGCGGCCCAGGCGGCCCAGACGGACTCCGGCACCGGCCGCGGCGCCCGGTGACCCGGCACCACCACCACCTCCTGGCCGGCGAAGGCCAGCGCCTCGGGGCGGCTGATGTCGCCGACCGCGCCGCCCCGGGCGGTGTAGGCTGCCCAGAAGGCGTGCTGGCCGCCGTCGGAGTAGGTCGTGCGCACGGCCGGCTCGCCGGATTCGGCGAGCGCCGCCATCCGGGCCTCCTCGATGGCGCGGTGGGTCGCGACCGCGGCTTCCCGCGCGGGGTCCCGGGACGGCGCGAAGGCGTAGCGGCCGGCGACGACCGAGACCTGCAGCTCCTCCTTGCTCGCCTCGAACCGGTCCGAGCCGGCCTTGAGTTCGCGCCAGAACCCGATGTTCGGGTCGGCGCGGTGGCGGGCCATGTTCTCGGCACTCATCCGGAACGGGTAGGATTGGAACTGGAACGCCGCCTGCCCGCCGTTCAGGGCCTCGCGGGCGATGGCGTAGATCTCCCCGACCGTGCCGTCGGTCATGGCGAAGCAGCCCATCGACGAGCAGATGCCGTGCACCATCACGGCCGAGCCGGTGCCGCCATGGGCGCGGTCGTAGGCGTTGGGATAGCCGACGTCGAAGGACAGGTAATAGTGCGAGTTCGGATTCATCTGGCGCCGGGGCACCGCATAGAACCCCTCCGGGGTCTGCCGGTCGCCGCTCTTGCGCTTGGGCCCGAGCTGTCCGGACCAGCGGCAGATCGGGAAGGTCTTGATGTGGACGTACCCGGACGGGCCCTTCTTCCAGACCTCGATCTCGGATTCCTTCTTGTAGGCCCGGAACAGCACCGGGGCGGCGGCACTGGTGCCTTTCTGCGCCATCAGGGCGAGCGTCGCGGCCGGGATCGGCGCGTCGGCCTTCCCGGCCTGCGCCGTGACGGAACCGCAGACGGTCAGCAGCACGAGGCCGGCGGAGAAGGATCTCGGTATCGGAAGGGGCATGAACCGTCCGCGCCGCATCGGCCGGACGGGAACGCGGCCGTGCACGGTCCTGGGAGGCTGACCCGGCATTGCGGCCGTCGTGAGGCCGTCGCGCCCGTGACGGCCGCCGGTCACGCCAGGGCCGGCTCCGCGCCGACGGCGCCCGCGGCCTCGATGGCCGGCGGGGCGACCACGGCGCTGTTCTCCACCGCGATCACCGCGTCGAACGGCGCGATCCCGTCGGGCACCCCCGATTCGGGCAGGCAGACGATGAAGCCGCGCCCGGCCCGGGCCTGCCGAAGCCGGGCGAGGCGCTCGCGCACGCCCTCGACCTTGCGCTCGTCGGGTGCCACCGCGACCACCAGGATGTCGGGCTCGCGGGCGAGGCAGCGCCCCAGCTCGATCGCGACGCGCTCCCGGGCGTTGATCGCGCCGTCGGCCAGCGCGCCGGTGCTGGGCTGGATCTCGACCTTGCTGTCCAGGCCGAGCCCGTAGACCGAGGCTTCGAGGCCCTCGTCGGCGAGCACGCGCTGCACCAGCGCCCGCACCCGGGGCTCCGCGTTGGCCTCGCCGAGGCTGATCCGGCCGAACAGCAGGTTCTCCTCCAGGCTGGCGGCCGGATTGACCCGGCCGGGATCGTGGAACTCGACGGCGCCGGCGAGGTGGGGCGGCAGCATCCGGGCGAAGGAGCGGCGCGCCTGGACCAGCCGCCGCTCGAACGCGGTGTCGATCAGCCCGAAGCGGTGGCGGGACTCGCTGTAGCGCAAAGCCAGGCCGATCAGCCGGGTGCGGTCGCGCTGGCCGGCCGATCCGCGGCGCAGGCTCGCGGCATTGGGCAGGCGGACCACCAGATCTTCGAAGTAGCCGCGCTCCGAGGCCTGGAACAGCGAATAATTGTCGAACAGCGAATGGTCGTTGGGCAGATCCGCGAAGATCTCCACGGTGCTGCGCGCCACCGACAGGCCGATCTCGGTGAGCGGTCGCACCAGCTCCTCGGCCTCCAGCACCGCCCGCAGGTACGGATGGCGGGCGAACCGCAGGGGCGCGAAGGCCCCGCCCACCGGCTCGCCGAACAGGATGTTCTCGCCGATGCTCGCCTGATGGTTGTAGCGGGCCGGGTCGAACGGCTCGACCAGGCGCTCGGCCCCCTTGGCGGCCAGGGCCGCCCGCATGGTCCGGCGGGCCGCGACGATCGCCGCCGCCAGCCGGGGCTGGCTCGCCGGGTCGAGGCGGCCGGTCAGGCCGCGGGCGTAGACGAAGCCGTCGAGCCCGGCGAGCCGGCTGATCCCGATCAGCCCGATGTCGTCGGGGGCGTTGGCCGGCTCGGTGCCGTAGAGCAGGTTCTGCCGGAGCGAGCCCTCGATCAGGATCGCCTCCCCGGCCGCGAAGGCGATGCGCCGGGCGCGCTCCGCGGCATCGAAGCCGCGCAGGTCGGAGCCCGCGTAGGTGACTGCGCCCGCCGTCGGCTCGACCTGACCGGCCAGCACGGCCGCCAGCACCCGGGCGCCGCTGCCCCGGCTGCCGGTGATCGCCACGTGGCCCGGCATGGTGACGGCGACGTCGACGCCGGTCAGGCGTTCGCCGGTCGCCGCGTCGAAGGCGCCGACGCCTTGGGTCGCCAGGATCCCGGACCGGGGCAGCGGCTGCGGGGCGAGCCCCGGCCGGGGCGCCCGGGCCTGCCGGCCCTGGAGCAGGGCGATGATGCGGGCGAGGTCGCGGAAGCGCGGCCGGACGGATTTGCGCACCGTCCAGAGCCGGGCGCAGATGCCGGCGAGCCAGCCGGCGAGGCCGAACGCCCCGGTGGCCGCGAGCAGGGCGGCCGGATCGACCGGCGCCGCCGGCGGGCCGCCGGTCTCCGCGGAGCGCCACAGGGCGGTGCCGATGGCGATGGCCGGGAGGATCACCGCCAGGGCCAGCGCGGGGGCCCGCGCGTAGGCCAGCCGCGCCTCGGCCCGGGCCACCTTGGCGCGGGTCGCCGCGACCCGGGCCGCGATGCGCGTCCGTTCGAGGGCGGCGGCCCCGTGGACGCGGACGGCCGGCAGCCGGCGGACCAGGTCGTTCAGGTTCGCTTCGGCCCGGGCGCTGGAACGCAGGCGCAGGTCCTGCCGGTCCCGGGCGCGATCCAGGACCAGCCCGTAGGCGAGCCCGATCGCCGCCAGGCCGACCGCCGCAGCCGGGATCAGGCGCGGTGCGGCGAGCGCCGCGAAGCCGAGGGCCAGGAGCAGCGCGGCGAGCGTCATTGCCGGCAGGACGATGCCGGCGGCGAGCAGCCGGTCGCCCCGTCCCAGAACCTCGCCGACCAGGCGGGCGAGGCTGCGGGCCTCGTCCCGGGCTCCGGCCGGCGCGTCGAGGATCGCCTGCAGGACGCTCTCCCGCACGGCGTCCGCGGCCCGGTTCTGCGCCTTGAAGCACAGGCGCGCCACGATCCAGCCGATTCCGGCGAGCGCCAGCGCGCAGGCGGCGATGCACAGGAAGGCGGCGAGCTCCAGCTCCGCCGGGCGCATTGGGAAGCCGTGCGCCAGCACGACGTCGCGGCCGGGCAGCGACAGGGCGAGCCGCAGGAACGGCAGCGTCGGCGCCTCGTCGCGCGGCAGCACCGCGACGAGATCGCGCAGACACAGCAGGGCGAGCGCGCAGAGCGGGGCGCCGACCCCGACCGCGAGGGCGGCCGCTGTGGTGTGCAGGCGCCGCGCCGCGCGCCAGGTCAGGACGATGGGGTCGGAATCCATAGGGGTCCGAGGCAGGTCCGGGGTGGGGCGGCGACGGGCAATGGGGCCGCCGCGCCCGACGGGTCAGGCAGCGCATAGGCCTTCGCGCCGCCGGCGGGAAGTGTCGAGGGCCGGGCGCGGCGGGCGACCGGCATGGTGATCCATGTTCTAGCCCCCGTCTGGAAAAGCTCTAGGTTCCTCGGCGAGGGCCGGCCGCTTTGGTCGCATTGCGCGGACGGACCGGTGCACCGCACACTTCAACCCGGGATCAACGGTGGGGCGACGCTTGCGGCGAGGGGGTGAGCAGATCGAGCCCGGCGACCGGACCAGCCTGCCCGGCGGGCTTCGCTGCGCATCGCGCGGGAGCATCCGCCCCCTGTGCGGGAGCGCCTGATGGCGCAGCTTTTCACCCCCGGCGCGGATGCGACCTACCGGCTCGCCCTGATGACCGGGGTGGCCTGCCTGGTCGGCCTGCCGGTGCTGGCGGCCGGGATCGTGCGCTCGAACTACGTCACGGGCGTCGGCATCGCGCCGGCCCAGCCCCTGCCCTTCAGCCACAAGCACCATTCCGGCGAGCTCGGCATCGAGTGCCGGTACTGCCACACCACCGTCGACAAGGAGGCCACCGCCGGCATCCCGCCGACCCATACCTGCATGACCTGCCACTCGCAGATCTGGACCGGTTCGACGATGCTCAAGCCGGTGCGCGACAGCTACGCGCAGGACAAGCCGCTGGAATGGGTGCGGCTGAACAAGCTGCCGCAATACGTCTACTACAACCACTCGGTGCATGTGACGAAGGGCATCGGCTGCTCGACCTGCCACGGCGACGTGACGTCGATGCAGATGACCTACCGGGCGAACGCCTTCGAGATGCAGTTCTGCCTCGATTGCCACCGGGCGCCGGAGAAGTACGTCCGCACGCCCGACCAGGTCTGGAACATGACCTGGACGCCGCCGGCCGACCAGGCGACGCTGGGGCCGAAGCTGGTGGCCGAGTACCATATCCGCGGCGGTGCGCGGCTCACCCAGTGCGGGATCTGCCACCGATGACCAGCGGATCCGACATCGCGGCCCTGCGCCAGAAACTCGCCGGCGGCGACGGCCCGCGCTTCTGGCGCAGCCTCGACGCCGTCGCCGACAGTCCGGAATTCCGCGACTACCTCGCGGCCGAGTTCCCCTCGGCCGCCCGGCTCGCCGCCGCCCCGGAGCGGCGCGGCTTCCTCAAGCTGATGGCGGCGTCCTTCGCGCTCGGCGGCCTCACGGCCTGCGGCGCGGAGGGCGGGCGCGATTACGAGGTGCCCTACGTCAACCAGCCCGAGCGGATCGTGCCGGGCACGGACCTCTCCTACGCCTCCTCGGCGGTGTTCGACGGGTTCGGCAACGGGATCCTGGTCACCACCCGCAACGGCCGGCCGCTGAAGATCGAGGGCAATCCCGATCACCCCTGGAGCCGCGGCGGCACCGACGTGCTGGCCCAGGCCTCGGTGCTCGGCCTCTACGACCCGTTCCGCTCGCAGGCGGTGCAGCACCTCGGCCGCCCAAGTTCCTGGGCGGCGTTCCGCACGGCCCTGCAGGCGCAGATTCCGGCCTGGCGCGAGGCCGGCGGTGCGGGCGTGGCGCTGCTGACCGGGCCGGTGACCTCGCCCACCGTCGCGGCGCAGATCGCCCGGATGCGGGCCGCCTACCCGGAGCTGCGCTGGTATGTCGGCGCCGGCGCCGGCCGCGACGCGATCTACGAGGGTGCCCGCCGGGCCTACGGCCGGCCGCTGGAGACGCGGCCCGATTTCGATCGGGCGCGCACCATCGTGTCCCTGGACGGCGACTTCCTCGACCTCGGCCCAGGCCAGGTCGGCCTGTCGGGGCGGTGGAGCGCGGCCCGTCGCGCCGCCTACGCCGAGGGCCGCCTGCTGACCCTCCACGCCGCCGCCCCGACCCCGACCCTCACCAGCGCAAAGGCGGATCACGGCGTCCCCGTCCCGGCCGGACGCCTCGAAGACCTGGCGCGGGATCTTTTGGCGGTCGCTGCAGGCGCTGGGGCGCCGGCCGGCGACGATCCGGTGTCCCGCTGGACGAGGCGCGCCGCCAAGGCCCTCACCGAGGCGCGCGGCGCCGGCATCGTCACGGCCGGGCTGACCGCGAGCCCGGACCTGCACGCCCTGGTCCACCGCCTCAACGGCGCGCTCGGCAATACCGGGGCGACCCTGCGGCACACGATGCCCGTGGCCGAACAGGGTGCCGGGACGCTGGTGGACCTGGCGGAGGCGATGGAGCGCGGCGCCGTCAAGGCCCTGATCGTGCTCGGCGCCAACCCGGTCTACGACGCCCCGGGCGCCCTCGACTTCGCCGCCCGGATGGAGCGCGTGCCGCTCAAGATCCATGCCGGGCTCTACTACGACGAGACCGGTGCGCATGCCGACTGGCACCTGCCCGCCGCCCATCCGCTTGAGAGCTGGGGTGACGTCCGCTCCCTCGACGGCACGGTCGGGCTGATCCAGCCGACGGTGGCGCCGCTCTACAACGGCCGCACCCTCCAGGACATGCTGGCGTTCCTCACCGACGGACGCGGTGGCGAGGAAGGCGCCGACGCGCTCGCCCTGCTCAAGGGGCGCTGGCGGACCGAGGGCGAGGACCCGGCGGCGTTCGAGGCGCGCTTCTCCGATGCCCTGCGCCGGGGCTTCTGGCCCGACAGCGCGGCTGCGGCCGAGGATGTCGCGCTCACGCAGGAGGGCGGCGGTCCTCAGCCCTCTGCCCGGCCCCCCGCCCGATCCTCTGCCGAACCCGGGATCGAGGTGGTATTCCGCCCGGATCCCACGGTCTGGGACGGCACCCACGCCGACCTCGCCTGGCTGCAGGAGCTGCCGAAGCCGCTCACCAAGGTCGTCTGGGAGAACGTCATCGCGCTCAGCCCGCATCTGGCCGAGCGGGAGGGCATCGCCACCGGCGACATCGTGCGGGTCGAGGCGGAGGGGCGCGCCGTCGAGGGCGCCGCCTGGATCCAGCCCGGCCAGGCCGCCGACACCGTGACGCTGAGCCTCGGCTACGGCCGCAGCGTGCCCGACCACCTGTCCAGCGGCCTCGGCTACGATGCCGCCGCCCTGCGCCCGACCGGGACGCCGTGGCGGCTGTCCGGCGCGCGGCTGACGAAGACCGGACGGCGCCGGATGCCGGCGACCACCCAGCATCTCGGCACGATGGAGGGGCAGGACATCGTCCGCGTCCAGGCGGTCGGTGCCGCGCCGGTGGGCGATCCCAAGGGCGCGCCGGCGCCGGCCTCGTTCTACCCGCCGCCGGAGAACCAGGACCGCTGGGTCGCGGCGCAATGGGGCATGGCGATCGACCTCGACGCCTGCACCGGCTGCAACGCCTGCGTCACCGCCTGCCAGGCGGAGAACAACATCCCGGTGGTCGGGCGCACCGAGGTCGAACTCGGCCGCTGGATGGGTTGGCTGCGGGTGGACCGCTACTACGCGGGCGGGCTCGATGCGCCGACGACGCAATTCCAGCCGGTGCCGTGCATGCATTGCGAGCAGGCGCCCTGCGAGGTCGGCTGCCCCGTCGAGGCGACCCTGCACGACAGCGAGGGCCTGAACTTGCAGGTCTACAACCGCTGCGTCGGGACCCGGACCTGCCAGAGCTACTGCCCGTACAAGGTCCGCCGCTTCAACTACCTGGACTACACCGGCGGCATGACCCCGGTGCAGCAGCAGCAGCGCAACCCCGAGGTCACGGTCCGGGCCCGCGGCGTCATGGAGAAGTGCACCTACTGCATCCAGCGCATCACGGCCGCCCGGATCACCTCGGCCAAGGACGCCCACGCGCCGATCCCGGACGGCGCCGTCGAGACCGCCTGCCAGGGCGCCTGCCCGACCCGGGCGATCACCTTCGGCAACGTCGCCGACCCGGGAAGCCAGGTCTCGGCCGCCCGCAAGGACACGCGGGAATACGCGCTGCTCGGCCACCTCAACACGCGCCCGCGCACCACCTATCTCGCCGGACTGGCGCCCGCGTCCGATCCGGCCGGACGGGAGGGCTGAGCATGGCCGGCGCGCTCGTAAGTGGTCCGCTGATCCGGCCGGAGGAAACCCTCCAGGGCATCGGCGGCGCGGTCACCGCGATTCCCCTGACGCATCCGCGCAACCGGCGCTGGTGGATCGCCTTCGCGGGGGCCGTGGCGCTGCTCGGCGTCTTCGGCTTCACCCTCGGCTACCTGCTCTACGCGGGGCCCGGGATCTGGGCCAACAACAACGCCGTCGTCTGGGCGCTGGACATCGCCAGCTACGATTGGTGGATCGGCGTCGCCTCCGGCAGCCTGCTGGTCTCGGCGGTGCTGCTGCTGCTCGGGGCCGAGTGGCGCGGGGCGGTGAACCGCATCGCCGAGACCCTGGCGCTGCTCGCCACCGCGGCGGCCGGACTCTATCCGATCATCCATCTCGGCCGGCCGTGGTTCTTCTTCTGGAACCTGCCCTACCCCAACACCTACGACCTGTGGCCGCAGTTCCGCTCGCCGCTCCTGTGGGACGCGATCGACATCGTGGCCTTCCTGGTGATCTGCGTCAGCCTCTGGTTCATCGGTCTGCTGCCCGACCTCGCCACCCTGCGCGACCGCGCCTTCGGGGAGGCGATGCGCCAGGCCGACGCGAAGGCGCCGACCCGCCGGCTCGCCCTGCTGCGCGCCCAGGTCTACGGCATCGTCGCCTCCGGGTGGCGCGGGTCCGCGGCCCATTGGCAGATCTGGGTCCAGGCCTACCGGACGGTGGCGCTGCTCGGCGTGCTGCTGGTGGTCTCGGTCCAGACCGGCGCCTCGGTGATGCTGGCGGGCTCGCTGATGCCGGGCTGGCACAGCACGCTGCTGCCGGTGAGCTTCCTGGTGAACGCGGTCTATTCCGGCGTCGGCATGACGGCGGCGATCGTGGTGCTGATCCGCGTCGTCTACGGCCTCGACGCCCTGGTGAGCGTGCGCCACCTCGACGTCCTCGGCCGCCTGCTGCTCGGCCTCGGCTGCGCCAGCGCCTATTGCTACGCGGCCGAGTATTTCGACACGTTCCTCAACGGCGACCCGGAGGCGCGGGCCGTGCTGGTGCGGCGCATGACCGGCGACCACGCGCTGGTCTCCTGGACGGCGATCCTCCTGCTGGTCCTGCCCGCCCAGGCGCTGTGGTCGGCCCGGGCCCGCACGGCGCCGCTCGCGCTCGCCGCGGTCGGGCTCCTGGTGGCGGCCGGCGCCTACGCCGACCACGTCATGGTGCTGGTCGTCACCCTGACCCAGGACTTCCTGCCGTCCTCGCGGCTGCCCTACGGGGTGGATCCCTGGGGCGTGGCCACCTTCGCGGGCTCGCTCGGCCTGTTCCTGACCCTGCTGCTGCTGTTCCTGCGCTACCTGCCGGCCGTCTCGATCATCGAGAGCCGCCGCCTCGCCCTGGCCCGCGCCCCGGGCACCCAGGCCGCCGCCCGGGAGGCCGCCTCGCACGCCGCCCCCCGCCCGGAGGAGGATCCGGGTCCGGCGCCGCTCTGGGGCGTGTCCGCCACCTTCGCCAGCCAGGCCGACCTCGCCGCCGCGCTCCAGGCCGTGTCCGGGATCAGCCCCCCGGACCAAGTCCATCTCGACGGGCACGGACCGGTGCCGATGCCCCGGACCCTGCGCTCCCTCGGCCTGGAGGGGCGCTCGATCCTCCCCTACGCGCTCGCCGGCGCGCTGCTCGGCGGCGCGGGCTTCTACGCGCTCTGCGTCTACGCCACGGCCTACGACTACGTGTTCCTGATCGGCGGGCGCCCGCGCCTGTCCTGGCCGTCCTTCGTGGTGCCGAGCATCTCCTTCGCGATGATGACCGGCTGCATCGCGATCCACCTCGCCCTGCTGGTGCTCAACCGCCTGCCGCGGCTGAACCATCCGGCCTTCAACATCCCGGGCTTCCTGCGCGCCTCGGACGACCGGTTCTTCCTCTCCGCGGAGGCGCGCGACGACCGCTTCGACGCGGGCCGGTTCGAGCGCCGGCTCGCGGGCCTGGCGGCCGAGGCCGGGCGCCCCCTCGAGATCCGCAGGATCCCGCGATGAGGCGCGCCGCCAGCCTCCTCCTGGTCGCGGCGCTGCCGGGTCTCTCGGCCTGCGGCGAGGCCAACATGGACGACCAGGCCCGGGCCAAGACCTGGGACCGGAACCCGTTCTTCCCCCGGCAGATCACCATGCGCCAGCCGGTGCCCGGGACCGTGCCGCGGGTCGATCCGGCCCGCGAGGCGCCGCAGCCGCAGACGATCGGCCGGGACCTGATCGACCGGGGCCGGGAGCGCTACGGGGTGTTCTGCACGCCCTGCCACGGCCAGGACGGGCGCGGCGGCGGCATGATCGTGGCCCGCGGCTTCCCGCCGGCCGGCGACCTCACCGCCGAGCCGCTCCGCCGGGCCCCGGCCGCCGAGATCTACGGCGTCATCGGCAACGGCCGGCGCGCGATGTTCGGCATGGCCCAGATGATCCCGTCGGCCGACCGCTGGGCGATCGTCGCCTATGTCCGGGCGCTCCAGCTCAGCCAGGACGCCGTGGTGGCGAGCCTGCCCCCGGACGACCGGGCCCGCCTGGAGGCGACCCGATGAGCCGGCCCGTACTGATCGGCCTCCTCGGGCTCGGCCTGCTCGCCGCCTGCTGGCTCGCGGGCGGCTGGCGCGGCGCGGCGTCCTCCTACCTGGCGGCCTGGCTCGTCCTGCTGGCGCTGCCGGTCGGCGCCCTGCCGGTGACGATCGTGGCCGAACGCTTCGGCAAGCGCGTGCGCGAACGCGGCGGGATCGAGATGCTGGCGGGCCTGCGCCGGCTCATGGCGCTGATGCCGGTGGCCGCGCTGCTGGGGCTGCCCCTGCTCGCCGCGGCGCCGGTGCTCTACCCGTGGGTCGGGGCGGCGCCCCGCACCCCGCTGGCGGCTTACTGGTTCACCACGCCGTTCTTCGTGGCCCGGGTGATCGCGTATCTCGCCGCCTGGACCTGGCTGTCGATCCGGTTCGCGCGGCCCTTCGACGAGCCGGGCGAGGGCCGCACCGTGCCGGCGGTGGGCCTCCACGCGGTGGTCGGCACGCTGTTCACCACCGACGTGATCGCCTCCCTCGACCCGCGGCTCGATTCGACCCTGCTGGGTCTGCTGGTGATGACCGCCTGGAGCGGGCTGGCCTTCGCGGCCGCGATCCTGCTCGCCTGGGAGGAGCCGGAGCCGGTGGGCCGCGGCCGGACGGCGCCCGGGCGCGGCCGGCTGGTTCCCCTGGCGGTGCTGCTCGGGCTCTGGGCGTTCATGCACTTCGTGCAGTTCCTGATCGTCTGGTCCGCCAACCTGCCCCCGGAGGTCGCCTGGTACTTCGCCCGGGGCGGCAGCCTCGGGCGCGGGCTGTCGATCGGCGCCGGGGCCGTGGGGGTGCTGGCCGGGCTCGCGACCCTGCGGCCGGGCCGCCCGACCACCCGGGTCCTGGCCGGCGCGGCGCTCGCGGTGCACGCCCTCGAGATGTTCTGGCTGGTCACCCCGGCCCTGCGCGACCGGTTCGTGCTCCGTCCGGCGGACGGGTTCGCGGCCCTGGCGGTGGCCTGCCTCGCCGCCGCGCTCCATCCGCTGTTGCGCGGGCGCCCGGCGCCGGGCGCCCGGCGCGCCGGGAGGACGTCGTGAGCCCGCGTCCCGGTCCCGGCCTGATCCCGGCGATCCTGGCCGGGTTGACCCTGCGCGGCAGCGGCCTGCTCGGCGCTCGCCCGGGGAGCGCCATCGCGCCGGGCAAGCCGGCCAACGCCCCGCGCGACCCCGACGATCCCGGCTATGAGACCCGGGACGTCAAGGTCCGCAACACCGCGCTGGTGATGGCGGGCCTGGCGCTGTCCGTCCTGAGCGTGATCGGCACCATGGTCTGGATGATGGGCGCGTTCAGCGCGAGCCAGCGGCGGGCCCTGCCGACGCTGACGAAGCAGCAGACCGCGCCGCTGACGCCGCCGCCGCCGAACCTCCAGGCGGATCCCTACGCCGACCTCGACCATCAGCGGGCCGCGGCCGAGGCGCGGCTCTCCGGCTACGGCTACAGCGATCCGGCCCGCACCCGCGCCCGCATTCCGGTCGATCGGGCGATGGACCTCGTCGTCGGCCGCTCCCTCGACGCGCCGGAACGGTAGGCAGGATGACGCCGAACCACGCAGCCCTGGAACTTTGGCCCGCCGCGGTCTCCGGCACCGCGACCGAGACGGACCTGCTCATCCTGGCCTTCACGGTCCTGACCCTGCTGCTGACCGTGCCGGTCTTCGTGGCGATCACCTATTTCGCCCTGCGCTACCGCGAGGGTTCGGAGGCGGATCGCAGCCCCTCCGGCATCCGCTCCAACCTCATCGAGATCAGCTGGATGCTGATCCCGTTCCTGCTGACGCTGATCTTCTTCGTCTGGGGCGCCCGGGTGTTCATCGCCTCGAAGAACGCCCCGCCGGACGCCATGGTGATCGAGGCGATCGGCCGGCAATGGATGTGGAAGTTCCAGCATCCCACCGGTCAGGCCGAGATCAACGACCTGCACGTGCCGATCGGGCAGCCGATCCGCCTGCGCATCATCAGCCAGGACGTGATCCACGCCCTCTACCTGCCGGCCCTGCGCTTGCAGGTGGCGGCGCTCCCCGACCGCTACACCGACCTGTGGTTCAAGGCCGACAAGATCGGCACCTATCACCTCTACTGCTCGGAATATTGCGGCACCGACCATTCGGTGATGGGCGGCGAGATCAGCTTCATGAATCCCGGCGACTACCAAGACTGGCTGACCCATGCCGGCGCGCAGCAGGGCAAGGTCGCGGCCGGCCGCACCCTCTACGAGGCCTATGGTTGCGCCGGCTGCCACGATCCCGGCTCCGCCGTGAAGGCCCCGAGCCTGGCCGGCCTCCACGGCAGCCAAGTGAAGCTCGCCGACGGCCGCACGGTGGCGGCCGACGACGCCTGGCTGCGCGAAAAGATCCTGAACCCGAACGGCGACCGGCTCGCCGAGGGCTACAAGCAGGTGATGCCGAGCTTCGCCGGCCGGATCCCGGAGGACGAACTCGGGACGCTCATTGATTTTCTCAAATCCTACACGGCGCCGGCCTCCGGCAAGGCCGCGCAGGCCACTCCATGACGGCGACGAGGGCGACACCATGAGCGCATCGGGCAGCGTCGGCGGCACGGCCCGCCGCGAGCCGCACGCGCCGGAGGCCACAATCGGGCGCAAGGCCGACTACCTTCACGCGGATTCGACGCTGCGCTCGTGGTTCCTCACCACCGACCACAAGCGCATCGCGATCCTGTACCTGACCTCGATCACCGGCTTCTTCGTGATCGGGGCGGTCGCGGCCGGCGTGGTCCGGCTGGCGCTGATCGTGCCCAACGGCGCGATCATGACCAACGACACCTACAACAAGGCCTTCACCATCCACGGAGTCGTGATGGTGTGGTTCTTCCTGATCCCGTCGATCCCGGCGACCTTCGGCAACTTCCTGATCCCCCTCATGATCGGGGCGAAGGACCTGGCGTTCCCCAAGCTGAACCTGACGAGCTGGTACGTGTTCATGGCCGGGGCGTTCTTCACCCTGGTCTCGCTGGTGCTCGGCGGCGTCGATACCGGCTGGACCTTCTACGCGCCGCTCTCCACCGCCTTCTCGAACACCTGGGTGCTGCCGGCCCTGATCGGCGTGACCATCGTGGGCTTCTCGTCGATCCTCACCGGGCTCAACTTCGTGGTCACCATCCACACCATGCGGGCGCCCGGCATGACGTGGTTCAAGCTGCCGATCTTCGTCTGGGCCCACTACGCCACCAGCCTGATTTTTTTGCTCGCCACGCCGGTGATCACGACCGCGCTGATCCTGCTGATCATGGAGCGGGGCTTCCACATCGGCGTGTTCGACCCGGCCTATGGCGGCGACCCGGTGCTGTTCCAGCACCTGTTCTGGTTCTACTCGCACCCGGCCGTGTACATCATGGTCCTGCCCGGCATGGGGGTGATCTCGGAGATCGTCCCGGCCTTCGCGCAGAAGAAGCTGTTCGGCTACCGGTTCGTCGCCTACGCGTCGATCGGTCTGGCCTCGGTGACCTTCTTCGTCTGGGGGCACCACATGTTCGTCAACGGCCAGAGCGACCTGGCCTCGCTGGTGTTCTCGGCCCTGTCGTTCGCGGTGGCGGTGCCGTCGGCCGTCAAGGTCTACAACTGGACCGCGACGATCCATAAGGGGAGCCTGCGGCTCGATACGCCGATGCTCTACGCCATGGGCTATATCGGCCTGTTCGTGCTCGGCGGCCTCACCGGGCTCTACCTCGCCACGCTCGCGATCAACCAGCACATCCACGCGACCTACTTCGTGGTCGCGCATTTCCACTACATCATGGTCGGCGGCACGGTGCTGGCCTTCCTGGGCGGCCTGCACTTCTGGTGGCCGAAATTCACCGGGCGGATGTACAGCGAGCCCTGGGGCCGGGTCTCGGCGATGCTGATCTTCATCGGCTTCAACGTGACCTTCTTCCCGCAGTTCATCCTCGGCTATCTCGGGATGCCCCGGCGCTACGCGACCTACCCGGTCGAGTTCCAGCTCCTCAACGTGCTGTCCTCGGCCGGCGCCACGATCCTGGCCGCCGGCTACATCTTCCCGATGCTCTACCTGGTCTATTCCCTGTGGTTCGGCCGCAAGGCGCCCGCCAACCCCTGGAACGCCAAGGGGCTCGAATGGGAGACCGGTTCGCCGCCGCCGAAGCACAACTTCCTGTCGCCGCCGGCGGTGCCGCGCATCCCCTACGATTACCCGATTCAGGCCCAGGAAGCCCAGGACCAGCACGGATGAGCGAAGGGCTGGCAGACGGCGTCGGGGTCGCCCGCGCCGGACATTTCGAGACGGTGGCCCAGCAGCGCGCCGCCGCGACGCTGGGCATCTGGGCCTGGCTGATCACCGAACTCTTACTGTTCTCGGCCCTGTTCCTCGTGGCGCTGATCGTCCGGATCCAGCACCCCGAGGCGACCGTCGCGGCGGCCAAGCACCTCAAGTTCTGGATCGGCGCCACCAACACCGTAGTGCTGATCTGCTCCAGCTTGACCATGTCGATGGCGATCGAATTCTCGCGGATCGGCTGGCAGCGCGCCATGGTCCGGGCGATGCTGGCCACCGCGGCGCTGGGCGGCCTGTTCCTGGTGCTCAAGGGCTACGAGTATTACGCCGACTGGGCCGAGCACATGATGCCGTTCCTCGGCAGCCGGCCCTTCGCGCTGGCCGAGACGCCGCCCGCGCGGCTGTTCGTGAACCTCTACTACGTCGCCACGATCCTGCACGCGGCCCACCTGTTCACCGGCATCGCGCTCCTGCTCGGCATGACCTGGATGGCTGCCAAGGCCGGCTTCCTGTCCCGCCACCAGAACTGGATCGAGGTCTACGGCCTGTACTGGCACTTCATCGACCTGGTCTGGATCCTGGCCTTCCCGATCCTCTACGTGGTCAACCGGTAGGATGCGCAATCCCCTCGCCACCTTGAGCGCCGACGACCGCGCCCTGCTCCGGCGCCGGCTGCGCACGCCGGTGCTGACCTTCCTGGCGCTGCTGGCCCTGCTCGCGGTCAACGTCACCCTGGGCGCCACCCTGCCCTTCGCCCAGGTCTGGATCGTCGAACTCCTGGTCGTCGCCGTGATGGTGGCGCTGATCCTTCTGGTCTCCATGGAGGTGATCCACGAGCCGCCGCTGATCCGCCTGTTCTCGGGGATCGGCTTCTTCTGGGTCGCCATCATGGTCGGCATGACGCTGACGGATTACCTGGCGCGGTGAAGGTTGGAGGCTCCATCTTGCTTCTCGACGGCTGATCCTTACCGTCGAGACTCATGCACACGGTCGTCCTGACGCCGAAATTTCTCGCTGACGCGAAATTTGCTGGCGTCTCGGACAGCGAGATGGAGGCGATCATCGATGTGATCGCAGCAGATCCGAGCGCGGGAGATCTCATTCCGGAGACCGGCGGGGCCCGAAAGGTCAGGATCGGCGGCCGGGGCAGGGGCAAGTCTGGAGGCTATAGGGTCATTACGTTCTACGTTGTTGATGACCTGCCTGTGTTCTTGCTTCGTCTGGTTTCGAAGGGGCAGCACGTCGATATCAGCCATGCCGAGCGGCATGCCGTCAGAGCGGCGCTGACGGACCTGGTCGAAGTGTATCGCGCGGGTTTGCACAGGCACGGGTGATCCACACATGGTGGATGCGATGTGTATCGAGAGGCGAGAGATGACCGCGTTCGGTGAAGGGCTGGTCGAGGCCGCGCAGCAGGCTCTCGCCATCGCCCGCGGCGAAGCCCAGCCGGGGACCTATCGCGTCCACAGTCCCCAGGCGCTCGACGTGAAGGTCGTGCGGCGGGAGCTCGGTTTCACGCAGGCCGAATTCGCGGCCCGCTTCGGCTTTCCGATCGGGACCATTCGCGACCTTGAACAGGGCCGCACGCGGCCGGATGCCGCGACGCTGGCCTATCTGACCGTGATCCGCCATGACTCCGCCGCGGTGCTGCGGGCTTTAGAGCATGCGCAGAAGAGCGACTGAAACGTCGGTTGTCGCGAAGATCGAACGTCTCTAAATCCGCTGACCCGCGGATGCGGTTCGGGTGGAAAGTCGGAGATCATGTGCGAACTGCTCGGCATGAGCGCCAACGTGCCGACCGACATCCGCTTCTCGTTCGCCGGGTTGGCCCGGCGCGGCGGCGAAACCGGGCCCCATGCCGACGGCTGGGGTATCAGCTTCTACGACGGGCGGACCTGCCGCAGCTTCCACGAGCCGGAGCCGAGCTCGCGCTCGCAGCTGGCCCGGCTGCTGCGCGACATGCCGATCAAGAGCCGCATCGTCGTCGCCCACGTGCGCAAGGCCAACCGCGGCCGGGTCAGCCTGGAGAACACCCATCCGTTCGCCCGGGAATTGTGGGGCCGCCGGTGGACCTTCGCGCATAACGGCCAACTCAAGGGCGTGAAGCGTCTGCCGCTCGGCGGGTTCATGCCGATCGGCTCGACGGACAGCGAGCACGCCTTCTGCTGGATGCTCGGCCGCCTCCAGGCGCGGTTCCGGGCCCTGCCCCGTCCCGCCACCCTGGACCGCGCCGTCGCGGACCTCGCGGGCGAGCTGCACGCCATGGGCGTGTTCAACATGCTGCTGACCGACAGCCGCACCCTCTACGCCCATTGCGGCAAGCGCCTGTGCTACCTCACCCGGCGCGCCCCGTTCGGCACCGCCACCCTGATCGACGAGGATTGGCAGGTGAATTTCGCGCAGGAGACCTCGGAGAGCGACGTGGTCACGGTGATTGCCACCCAGGCGCTGACCCGGGACGAACGCTGGACCGACCTCGCCCGCGGCGACGTCCTCACCCTGCGGGACGGGGCGATCCGCCTGTTGAGGCCGGCAGGAGCCTCTTAAGTCCGACTTGAGCGAGGGTGCATGCCGCCCCCCGATGCGCTAGAACGACCGTAACAGGAGCGCATCGGCCGGGCTTCAGGGGAGTTCGGCCGGCAAGCGATCCGCCTCGACCGCCCCGGACCGCAGGTCGAGCCACGATAAGCTGACGAGCGCGATACGCATGACCCGCGACGACACCGACACCGCCCTGTCCCATGAGGACGGGCTTCGGGATGCGCTTCGGGATGGCCGCCCGAATCTCGCCCCGAACATCCGCACGCATCTCGGCGAGCACCTGCGCACCGTCTACGAGCGGATCGGCGAGGAGGTGCTGCCCTCCCGCTTCGCCGACCTGATCGAGAAGCTGGAGGAGGCGCTGCGCGCCCGCGGCGAGGCGATCGAGCCGGAGTTCCGCAACGGCCTGCTCGCGGCCGTCCCGTCCCTGCGCGCCTTCGCGCTGTCGCTGACCTCGAACCCCGCCCGCTCCGACGACCTCGTCCAGGATACCCTGCTCAAGGGCTGGCAGCACCGCGCCCGGTTCCAGCCGGGGACCAACCTCAACGCGTGGTTGTTCACCATCCTGCGCAATATCTTCTATTCGGATCACCGCAAGCGGGTCCGCGAGGTCGAGGACCAGGACGGCTCCTACGCGGCGCGGCTGGCCACGGCCCCGCACCAGGGCGACCGGCTCGACGTCGAGGACCTGCAGTCGGCCCTGGCCAAGCTACCGCCGGACCAGCGTGAGGCGCTGGTGCTGGTGGGGGCCGAGGGCGTCTCCTACGAGGAGGCCGCCACGATCATGGGCTGCAAGGTCGGCACCGTGAAGAGCCGGGTCAGCCGTGCCCGCGGCCGCCTGGCGGAGCTGCTGGGCTACGACGAGGAGGATCTCGGCTCCGACCGGTTCATCCAGTCGGCGATGCCCAAGGACGCGTAGGAATCGCGCCGGGCGGCCCGCCGCCGTCGCGAAAAAAGATGCATCCGAATCCGGGGATCGGGCGTTACCGGCCCGAGCTTCGTCGCCTCGCTGCGGCGGAACGCCACGGAACGGAGATGTCCCGTATGACCTTCAAGACCCTTATCGCAGCCTCGGCCCTCGCCCTGTCGCTGCCGCTGGCCGCCCAGGCCCAGGGCACCATCCCGGGTGCCGAGCGCGGCGCCGCCGCCGGCAACGACGCGGCCGGCCCGATCGGCGGGATCGTCGGCGGTGCCGTCGGTGCGGCCACCGGCACGGTGGGCGGCATCCTCGGCGTCGACATGGCGCCGCGCTTCCGCAGCTACGTCCGCGAGCGCAACGTCCGCTCGTACGATTACGACGGCCGCGTCGCCGTCGGCTCGACCCTGCCGTCCTCGGGCGTCACCTACTACGACGTCCCGAACGAGTACCGCGTGCAGCCGGGCTACCGCTACACCGTCGTGAACGACCGTCCGGTGCTGGTCGATCGCGGCCACCGGATCGTCGAGGTCATCGACTGATCGCACGGGCCGGTCCCGTGCCGGCCCACCGGGCCCCGGAGCGACCCGCTCCGGGGCCCGTCTTCGATCCGCAGGATGCCGGAGGCGCAACGGTTCTCCAGCGAAGCCGTTGATCCGCCACGTGAACCATGAGGCGACCATGAGCCAGGATCCAGGCGACCCCGGCGCGACGCTGCCGGAACCGGTGCGCGATCACCTCGGCCAGCAATTGCGCGGCGTCCTGCCGGTCGGGACCGACAAGCCCCGCTTCCTCGGGGACGATCCGGTTCCGGACGCGTTCGAGCCGCAGATCCGCCGGCTCGAGACCCGGCTGAAGACCCATGAGGAGGGTACCGAGGCGGTCGGCCAGGCTCTCGACCAGATCCTCGACGCCCTGGGCGTGAAGCCAGACGACGCCGACAAGCCTCAGGCTTGAACGGTAAGCCCCCGGTCTGAAACGCGATGCCGCGTCAGACCCGCGGCTTCTCGGCCAGCAGATCGCGGATCTCCGACAGGAGCTTCACGTCCGCCGGGACTTCGGCCACAGCCTCGGGCTTCTTGGCCTCGGCGTTCTGCAGCTTGTTCATGGCCCGGATCACTAGGAACAGCACGAAGGCCACGATCATGAAGTTGATGGTCAACGTCAGGAACTGGCCGTAACCCAAGACGGCGCCTTGCTTCTTGGCGTCCACGTAGGGCAGCCCGGCCTGCACCTTCGATGAGAGCGGGATGTAGTAGTTCGAGAAATCGAGCCCGCCCGTGATCGCCCCGATCGCCGGCATGAACAGGTCCTGCACGGCGGAATTGACGATCGATCCGAAGGCCGCGCCGATGATCACGCCGACCGCGAGATCGACGACGTTCCCGCGCAGGGCGAATGTCTTGAATTCCTCGAGCATGCGCCGTCCCCCACCGATTCCGGGGTCAAGACTACGGAAGATCGCCTGGAAAGCCAGCGCGGCTCCCGCCTATCCCCCGGTGATCGCAGGCCCGGCCGGGTCGTCGACCGCGGTGGCCGCCTCGGCCTTGGCGCGACGGCGGTACTGTGCGGCGACCACCGGGATGGTCAGCAAGTAGCCGCCGCTCACCGCCACCAGGGCCTCGAACGGGTAGCTGATCAGGATGCCGAACGCCGCGACGCCGAGCAAAAAGATCGGCAGGACGAGGCTGCGCGGCACCCGCTTGCCCATGGTCTTGCCCGAGAAGGTCGGGACCGTGGACACCACCAGCAGGGCGATGGCGAGCACGTAGATCAGGATCGCCGAGGCGATCCAGCCCTCTGCGCTGAAGCCGAGGAAGTGCAGGTAGAGCGGCAGCATCGCGGTCAGCGCGCCCGCAGGGGCCGGCATGCCGACGAAGAAGTCCTTCTTCCATTCCGGCCGGTTCGGGTCGTCCAGCATGGCGTTGAAGCGGGCGAGCCGCAGCGCCATGGCGATTGCGAAGATCAGCGCCACGATCCAGCCGGCGGATTTCAGGTGGAACAGCGCGAAGCCGTAGAGGATCAGCGCCGGCGCGCAGCCGAAATTCACGAAGTCGGCCAGCGAATCGAGTTCGGCCCCGAAGCGCGAGGTGCCCTTGAGCAGCCGCGCCACCCGCCCGTCGATGCCGTCGAGCACGCCGGCCGCCACCACGGCGATGACGGCGGGCTCGAACTTGCCTTCGAAGGCCAGCCGGATCGCCGTCAACCCGAGGCAGAGCGCCATCAGGGTGATCATGTTGGGCGCGATCATCCGGAACGGCACCGGCTTGAACCGGCGCGGGCGCGGCTCGTTCGGATCCGGCGCGAAGGGCGGGAACAGGTCGTCCATGGCCGTCTAGATCCGCTTGAACTGCCGCCCGGGGCCGCCGCCGAGGTCGGCCAGCACCGTCTCGCCGGCCACAGCCTTCTGGCCGAGCCCGACCAGCACGGTGGCGCCCGCCGGCAGGTAGACGTCCACCCGGGAGCCGAACCGGATCAGGCCGAACCGCTCGCCCACCGACAGCACGTCGCCGGCCGAGACGAACCCGACGATCCGCCGCGCCACCAGGCCGGCGATCTGGACCACGCCGACGCGCTTGGCCTGCCCGGCATGGCTGGTCTCGATCACCATCCCGTTGCGCTCGTTGTCGTCGCTAGCCTTGTCGAGTTCGGCGTTGAGGAACAGGCCGGGCGTGTAGTGGATCTGGCCGATTCGCCCCGAGACCGGCACCCGGTTCACGTGGCAGTCGAACACGTTCATGAACACCGAGACCCGCAAGGTGGGCACCTGCGGCAGGTCGAGCTCGGGCGGCGGCAGCACGGTGGCGATCAGGTTGACGCGCCCGTCCGCGGGCGAGACCACGAGCCCGTCTTCCACCGGGGTGATCCGCTCCGGGTCGCGGAAGAAGTAGCAGACCCAGAGGGTGAGGATCAGGAAGATCCAGCCGAAGAACTGCGAGAAATAGCCGGCCAGCACCGTGAGCACGATGCCGATCAGGATGAAGGGATAGCCCTCCTTGTGGATCGGCACGAGCGTCCGACGGATCGTCTCGATCAGGTCTGTCATCGTGTTCCGGACTCAACGGCGCCGCGGGCGGGCGGACATGTCGGACGCGCGGATGGCAGCCCGCCGGGCCGGCGTCAACGTGTCGGGGCTTTCCGCCTCTCTATCAGACATGCGTCATCGTCCCCACCCGCCTGCCGCGCCGGGGCCCGGTAACCCAACCCCGAGGGACGCGGGATGCCACGGGGACCCTGGCGCCGGCTATGGCTGTACGGCATCCGCGATTGCACCTTCTGCCGGCACCTCTGATACAGGTCCCCCATGATGGGCAGGCCGCGCTCGCGACGACGGCGCGAGCCGAGCGCGGCCGCCCCAGATCGCGCCGCCGGTCCGTCCGCGGCCGCAATGGAGGAAGCCGTCCGGTGCAGAAGCTCGCCATCCTCGGCCTCGGCGCCATGGGCCACCCGATCGCCCGCAACCTCGCGGCCAAGCGCCCGTCCGACTCCGAGACCGTCGTGGCGGTGGATGCCGACCCGGCACGTCTCGCCGGGCTCGACGCGCCGGGCCTCGTCGCGACGGCGGATCCCGCCGCGTTCGAGGGGGCCGAGGTGCTGTTCCTGTGCCTGCCGAACGGCGACGTGGTCGAGGCGGCCCTGTTCGGCGAGGATCGTCTCGCCGAGCGGCTAGCGCCGGGGGCGATCGTGGTGGATCTCAGCACCATCGCGCACGCCAAGGCGCTCGCCATCGGGCGCGCCGTGGCGGCGACCGGGCGGCGTTTCGTCGATGCCCCGGTCTCGGGGGCGCCGGCGGGCGCAGAGGCCGGGACGCTCACGGTGATGTGCGGCGGCGACCCGGAGAGCGTCGCGGCGGTCCGGCCGCTGCTGGAGCGGATCGGCACCAGCGTCCTGCATATGGGGCCGGCGGGCTCCGGCCAGCTCACCAAGACGATCAACAACGTGCTCTACGACATCAATATCGCGGCGCTGGCCGAGGTGCTGCCGATGGCGGTGGCCATGGGGCTCGATCCGGAGCAGATCGCCCAGGTGGTCACCACCGGCACCAGCCGGAGCTACGCGGCGCAATACTTCGTGCCGCGCATCCTCCAGGGCCGCTTCGACGAGGGCTACCCGATGGGCGCGGCCTACAAGGACCTCGTCGCGGCCGCGGCGATCTCGGCCGAGGGCGGCTATCCCATGCCGGTCACGGCCGCCGCCACCGCGACCTACCAGACCGCCCTGCGCCAGGGCCACGGCGACCGCGACAAGGGCGCGATGGTGCTGCCGTTCGAGGCGCTGCTCGGGGTGAAGGTCCGGTCCGGCGGGTAAGCGCCGCGGCTGCGATCCGAAGAAACCTCAATCCACCGCCGGCGCGTGCAGCTCCGCGTCGGTGAAGCGCGCCTGCTCCTCCATCACGAGCTGGCCCAGCTCGCGCTTGATGGCGTTGAAGTCGGCGCTCGCCGGGTCCCGGGGCCGGGGGATCGGCACGGTGACGTCGCGCTTGATGCGCCCGGGCCGGTAGGTCATCACCAGGATCCGGTCGGCCAGGTAGATCGCCTCCTCGATCGAGTGGGTCACGAACACGATCGTCTTGCGCGAATCGGCCCAGATCCGGAGCAGTTCGTCCTGCAGGGTGCGCCGCGTCAGGGCGTCCAGGGCCCCGAACGGCTCGTCCATCAGCATAACCGGCGGGTCGAGGGCGAGGATGCGGGCGATGGCCACGCGCTGGCGCATCCCACCCGACAGGTCCTTCGGGTAGCGGGTGCGGAAATCCGACAGGCCGAGCGTCGCGGTGATGCGGTCGACCGTCTCGGCAGCCTGGGCGCGGGGCACGCCCTTGATGTCGAGGCCGAAGCGGACGTTGTCCTCGACGCTCATCCACGGGAACAGGGCGTATTCCTGGAACACCATGCCCCGGTCCGGGCCAGGTTCGACCACCGGCCTGCCACCCACCGTGATCGTGCCCGAGGTGAGCGGGCTGAAGCCCGCCATCGCGTTGAGCAGGGTGGACTTGCCGCAGCCCGAGGGCCCGAGCAAACACAGGAACTGGCCCTCCGGCACCGTTGCCGAGATGTCCTGAAGGGCGGCGACGCCCGAAGCGCTGCTGCCGAACACCTTGACGGCGTTCGCGACCACGATCTCTGCCGACATCGTCCGGGTTACCGCTCCAGGCCGCGGTGCCAGCGCAGCAGGTGATCGTTGAGGCGGCTCATCGCCCCGTCGATGATCAGGCCGAGGATGCCGATCGTCAGCATGCCGCCGATGATCTTGTCCGACCACATGTATTCCCGAGCCTCGAGGATCCGGTAGCCGAGCCCGTCCGAGACCGCGATCATCTCGGCCACGATCACCACGATGAAGGCGGTGCCGATGCCGATGCGCATGCCGGCGAGCACGAACGGGCTCGCGGCCGGCAGGATCACCCGGCGGAACATCGTCCAGGAGCCGGCGCCGAGGTTGCGGGCGGCGCGGATGTAGATCGAGTCGACCTGACGCACCCCCGCGATGGTGTTGACCAGGACCGGGAAGAAGGTCCCGAGCGCGATCAGGAACAGGGCCGGCGGGTTGCCGAGCCCGAACCACACGATGGCGAGCGGGATGTAGGCGATCGGCGGGATCGGGCGCAGCACCTGGAGCAGCGGGTTGAACAGGGCGTAGAGCCTGTCGTTGGTGCCGAGCACCAGGCCGACCGGCACGGCGAGCCCGGCCCCGATCAGGAAGCCGGAGACGACCCGGGACAGACTGGAGACCGCGTCGTGCGGCATCTCGCCGGAGAACAGCCAGGACAGGTAGCTCTCCTGGCCGGGATCGTACGGCAGGGCCGGCAGCAGGCCGGACCACCATTTCACCGCCACCGCGCTCGGCGGCGGCAGCACCACGGCCGAGACGAGGCCGGTGCGACTCGCCAACTCCCACAGGATCAGCAGCGCGACCGGAACCAGGACGCCGCGAAGGTCGCGCAGGGCCATCGGATCACTCGACCTTCAGGTCGGCCTTGGCCTTGTCGAGCAGATCGAGCTTGACCCACTCGGCATCGCTCTTGGGCGGGTTCTGCATCTTACCCAGCCCGTACTTGACCATGTAGTCGGTGGTGACCTGCATGTGCCCCGCCGGCATGGCGTAGGTGTAGCTCGCGTTGGCCATGCCATCGCGAAAGTCCTGGCTGGTCAGCTGGCCCTTGAACACCTGTTCGCGGACGTATTTCTCGGCGAGTGCCGGGTCGTCGATGAAGGCCTTGGTGGCGGCCACGAACAGGCGCAGCACCTTGGCGGCCACCTCCGGCCGCTCGGTGTACATCTTCTCGGTCATCACCAGGGGCCGCACCGGCTTGCCGATTGGGGTGTCGTAGGGCTTGACCAGCTCGACGCCCCAGCCGGCGCTGATCGCCTGGGTCGATTGCGGCTCCGACTGGCAGATCACGTCGACGTATTTCTGCCCGAGCGCCTGGTTCAGGTCGGCGTAGTTGTTGAAGTAGGTCAGCTGAACGTCCTTGCCGGGACGCTCGGACCAGGTCAGCCCGTGCTTGTCGAGCTCGGCCAGCAGCATCAGGTCCTGCGTGCCGCCGCGGACGGTGGCGACCTTGAGGCCCTTCAGGTCGGCCGCGCTCTTGGCCGGCAGGTCCGGCCGCTTGAGGATGCGCACGCCGCCGTCGGCGAAGCCCGCGACCACCACCAGCTTCACGCCGTTGCCGCGGGCGGCCACCGCGCCGTCGCCCCCGGAAGCCGCGATGTCGATCTGGTCCACGGCCATGGCCGGGTAGATGTCGGCGCCCTTGGCGAACTGGCGCTCGTCGATCTTCAGGCCGTATTTCGGGGCGATCTCCTTCATGTAGGAGATGGCGCCGTAATGGGCGAATTTCAGGTTGCCGAGCCGGACGACATCCTCCGCCCGAACGGTGCCGCCGAGGGCGACCAGCATGGCGCCGGCCGCGATCAGGCCCTTCAACATCGATGTCTCCCCCGACCGGACGGCCTAAGCCGATTCGCAGCGCGGCCTTCGTGATGGGCCGTTTAGCGCAGTATAACGAATACAGCCGGAGAAGTAATCCGCCCCCGCGTGACTACTCCGCCGGTTCCGTCGCCGGCACGGCCCCGCGCCCGGCCCGGATCGGCAGGACCGGGGTGTCGGCGCGCTGAAGCACTTCGAGCGCCGCGTCGGCCTCGCGCTGGCGGTCCCAGAGCGCCGCGTAGATGCCGCCGGCCTCCAGCAATTCGGCATGGGTGCCGCGCTCGGCGATGCGGCCGTGGTCGAGCACCAGGATCGCGTCGGCATTGACCACCGTGGACAGCCGGTGGGCGATCACCAGGGTGGTGCGCCCGCGGCTGACCCGGTCGAGCGCCGACTGGATCTCGGCCTCGGTGAAGGAATCCAGCGCCGAGGTCGCCTCGTCGAGCACCAGGATCGGCGGGGCCTTAAGGATGGTCCGCGCGATGGCGACCCGCTGCTTCTCGCCGCCCGACAGCTTCAGGCCGCGCTCGCCGACCGGCGTGTCGTAACCCTCCGGCAGGCCGGAGACGAAGCGGTCGATCTGGGCGAGCTGGGCCGCCTCGCGCAACTCCGCATCGGTGGCGTCCGAGCGACCGTAGCGGATGTTGTAGCCGATCGTGTCGTTGAACAGCACCGTGTCCTGCGGGACCATGCCGATCGCCGCGCGCAGCGATTCCTGGGTCACCGCGGCGATGTCCTGACCGTCGATGCTGATCCGGCCGGCCGACGGCTCGTAGAACCGGAACAGCAGCCGCGACAGTGTCGACTTGCCCGCCCCCGAGGGGCCGACCACGGCCACCGTCTGGCCGGCCTGGATCTCGAACGAGACGCCGCGCAGGATCGGCCGCTCCGGCGTGTAGGCGAAGCGCACGTCCTCGAACCGCACCGTGCCGCCCGCCACGCTCAGCGGCGCGGCGCCGGGCCGGTCGGCAATCTCGGGGTTCTGCCCGAGGATGCGGAACATGTCGTCGATGTCGATCAGCGCCTGTTTGATCTCGCGGTAGATCATGCCCATGAAGTTCAGGGGCATCGACAACTGCACCAGCAGGGTGTTGGCCAGCACGAAGCCGCCGATCGTCGTGCGCCCGGCCAGGATGTCCCGGGCCGCGAGCCACATCACGATCGTCATCCCGATGGTGAAGATCACCGCCTGGCCGGCATTAAGCACGGCCAGCGACACGTAGGTCTGGGTCGAGGCCTTTTCGTATTTCGCCATCGACACGTCGTAGCGGGCGGCTTCGCGGGCCTCCGCGCCGAAATACTTCACCGTCTCGTAGTTGAGCAGCGAGTCGACCGCCTTGGTGTTCGCGTCGGTATCCGAGGCGTTCATCCGGCGGCGGATGGCGATCCGCCACTCGGTCGCCTTATAGGTGAAGGCCAGGTAGGCCCCGACCGTGAGGAACGCCACCAGCGCGTAGCGCCAGTCGAACTCGTAGGCGAGGACGCCGAGCACCAGCGCGAACTCGACGATGGTCGGCACCAAAGTCAGCACCATCAGGCGCGACAATTCCTCGATGCCGGCGCGGCCGCGCTCGAGCACCCGGGTGAGACCGCCGGTCTTGCGCTCCAGGTGGAAGCGCAGGGACAGGCGGTGCATGTGCTCGAAAGTCCGGAGCGCCAGGCGGCGCACCGCGTGCATCGCCACCTTGGCGAACAGCCCGTCGCGCACCTGGGTCAGCGCCGACATGGCGATCCGCGACACACCGTAGAGGGCGATGAGCAGCATCGGGGCCGCGAACAGGCCCGTGGGCAGCGGCGCGTCCTTCCCACCGATCGCGGCTACCAGCGCGTCGGTGATCCACTTGAAGGTGAACGGGGTCACCATGGTCACGAGCTTGGCCGCGAGCAGCAGCCCGAACGCCAGGAACACCCTGCGCTGCAGGTCGGGCCGGCCGTGCGGCCACAGGTGCGGCCAGAGGCGCCGATAGGTGGCGAGCAGCCCGGGGCGCTCGGCCGGGTGTGCGGACCCGGCCGGGGGCACGGTGTCGTCGGTCATGCGGGATTCGATGCAGGAGGAACGGCGGGAGGAAGGATCTTCCACCCGCATATAGGTCCGTGGAACGGACCGGGCACCCGCAGCCGCCGCAGGGCCGGTCATCCTCTCCAGAACGGCTTCCGGATTTCGCGGCGCAGGTGCCAGGGTTCGATGCCGGCATCCCGCAGCTGGTCCGGATGCAGGGCGGCGAGCAACCTCCGGGTCCGGATGCGCTGGAGCCAGAGACCCAGCAGGGATGGGACGGCGGACCGGCTCGCGGAGCGCGCAGGCGTGGCCGCGGACGGCAGGGTGACGATCGACATGGCGTAGGTTCCGGTGACGGGACGCAGTCCGGCCGGGATTGCGGGCGCAGGATTGAACCGATAGATATCTCGGATCAATCGAAACATTGCACTCGGAGCAATGATGCGGGCTTCGGATTATCGCACCGTCGCGGACGCGGTGGCCGGCGAGATCGCCTCGGGGCGCCTGCGCCCGGGCGACCGGCTGCCGCCGCAGCGGGACTTCGCCTATGCCCGGGGCATCGCTGTCTCGACGGCGAGCCGGGTCTACGCGGAACTGGGCCGCCGCGGGCTCGTGACCGGCGAGGTCGGACGCGGCACCTTCGTCCGCTCCGAGCCCGGCCAGGCCGTGCGGCTCCAGCCGGAGCCGCCCCCGGCGGCGATCGACCTGCAGCGGACCCATTCGCGCCTGCCGGAACAGGAGGTCGTGCTGGCCGAGACCCTGGCGGCCCTGGCGGGCGCGGGCGCCGAGATCGGGTTCAGCCAGTACGGCCCCGCGGGGACGCCCCGGGCCCGCAGAGTCGCGGCCGACTTCCTCGCCCGCGACGGCTACGCGCCCCGGGCCGCCGACATCCTGTTCACCGGCAACGGCCGGCAGGCGCTCGCCGCCGCCCTCGCGGCCCTGGCGGCGCCGGGGGAGCGGATCGGCTGCGAGCCGCTGACCTATCCGGCGGTGCGGGGCATCGCGGCCCGGCTCGGGATCACCCTGGTGCCGCTGGCCATGGATGCGGAGGGCGTATGCCCCGACGCGCTCCTCCAGGCCCATCGGGCGACCCCGTTGAGCGGTGTCTATCTCCAGCCGACCCTGCAGAACCCGCTCGGCGCGACCATGGGCACCGCGCGGCGGGCCGACCTCGCCGGGATCCTCGACACGGTCGGCCTCACCGCCATCGAGGATGCAGTCTACGGCTTCCTCGCCGACGCGCAGCCGCTCGCCAGCCTGGCGCCGGACCGGACGATCCTAGTGGACAGCCTGTCGAAGCGGGTGATGCCGGCCCTCACCGTCGGGCTGATCGCCGGGCCCCCGCACCTGACCGACCGGCTCGCGGCCTCGGTGCGACAGGGCGCCTGGACCGCGCTCGGGCTGTCGCTCGCGGCCGGCATGCACTGGATGTCCGGCGGCTCGGCGGCGACGCTCGCGGAGGCCAAGCGCCGGGACGCGGCGTCGCGCCAGACCCTCGCCCGGGAGATACTAGGAGGACTCACGGTGGTCGGCGACCCCCGCGCCTATCACCTCTGGCTCGCATTGCCCGAAACCTGGCGGGCCGAAGCCTTCGCGGCCGCCGCGTTGCGCCGGGGCATCGCGCTGCTGCCGGCCGCGGCCTTCGCGGTGCATCCCGGCCACGCGCCGAACGCGGTCCGCCTCGCCCTGGCGACGCCGTCGCCGGAGGACCTGTCCGAGGCGCTCACGACCCTGCGCCGTCTGGCCCTCTCGGAGGACGACCAGATCGTGGAGTGACGGGGGCGTCAGCCCCGCTTGTCGGTCGGCAGGATGAAGATCTGGCCCGGGTAGATCCGGTCCGGGTCGCGGATCTGGCCCTGGTTGGCGTCGTAGATCACGGTATAGCGCTCGCCCCGGCCGTAGGTGCGCTGGCTGATCCGCCAGAGGTTGTCGCCCCGGGTGATTTTTGCCGTGGTGATCTCGGGCACGAACACCGCGCCGGCCCCGGCGGGGCTACGCGCCCCAGCGGCATCCCGGCTGAGGGCGGAGGGTGTCTCGGTCTGGCCGGCGCCGTCGTCCCGGGAACGGACCCCGCCCTGCCCGGCTGCGGAGGCGGCCGACCGGGCGGACGGACCCTGCGGCCGATCCTGCCCGGCACCTTCGCCGGCGGCGACGCGGGTCGGCTCGGGCACCGCGAGCGGCACCTCGGCGCGGGTGGAGACCTTGCCGGTGCGGGGATCGATCTGGTCGATCCGCACCTGATACTGGCCGGGCTTGACCCCGCGGCCGATCGTGAAGCTCGCCCGCCCGTCCGGCCCGACGCTACCCGGGGCGATCAGCGTGTCGTTGAGGTAGAGCCGGAGCTTCGCGCCCGGAATCCCGGTGGCGGTCACGAACAGCCGGCCGCTCTCCTGCACGTCGACGCTGACGATCTTGGCGGCCGGCGCCTTGCCGTCGGCCGTGGCCTTCGCCTCGGTCCCGGCCGGTGCCGCCGGCCCGGGGGCGCCGGGCTGCGACAGCACCACCGTCGCGGCATCCGGGGCGGTCAGCGCCACCAGGGGTTGGCGGTCGCGGCCCGGGGCGACGTCCACCGCCACGCTCTGGCGCGAGTCGGCGGTGTGGCCGCCCTTGGTGGTCATGCGCAACCGCAGGGCGCTGGAGCCCGCCGGCAGCGCCGGCGGCACCAGGGCGAACTGGCCGTTGGCGTCGGCGGTCGCCCGGGCCACGGGCTTGCCGTCGACCAGCATCTCGATGACGGCATCCGGCGCGCCGCGCCCGGCCACCACGGCGTCGCCGTTCGGCTCGACCCGGACGATATCGAAGCGCGGCACCTCGGCGGCGTCGGGCTCGGCCGGCTTGCCGTCGGGCGCCGCCCGGTCGGCCGTGCGCGCCGGGCCCGGTGCCGGATCGCCGGCGTTGCGCGCGTCCGAACGGGTGTCGCCGGGCTTGACGTCGCCGGGCTTGGCACCATCCGGCCTGCTCGCCCCCGACGTGTCGTCGCGGAAATCGATGGGCGGCGCGCCGGATTCGGCCGTCGCCCCGGGGTCGGCCAGGCTCCGCAGGCCGCCCTGCGGCGCGGTGGCGGCGGGCGGCTCGGGATCGTGCCGGCCGATCATCCGCCGCAGGGACTCGCCGCCGAACAGGACCAGCACGAGGCCGAGACCGCCGAGGAGGCCGGCGAGCGCCAGGGCGAGACTGCGCCGCACCTGTCTCGACATCGCCACAAAGGCCTCCCTGCTCGTCCGGCCGCCCGGCGAATGGGCAACCTGCCCGCTCAAAAACCGTCGACTGCGGCGCCCATAATACCGTACATGGTCCCGACACCAAGCCGTCCCGCCGCTCCGGCGGGTGAATCCCACGCGAATTCAGCAGTTTGGCGCGTGGAGCGCCGGGCGCGGGGGTCTTTCTCGACGGCTCGCAACGGTTGCGTGATGGAGGGCGCCGGATGGCCCCGGTGAGGACTGTCTGTGTCTATTGCGGCTCCGGCTTCGGCGGAGACCCGGCGTTTCGCGAGGCCGCGGAGACCCTGGGCACGGCGATCGCACAGGCCGGGATGGGCCTGGTCTACGGCGGCGGCGACGTCGGGCTGATGGGCGCCGTGGCGCGCGCCGCCCTGGCGGCGGGCGGCCACGTCACCGGCATCATCCCGGACTTCCTGCAGGCGCGCGAGCACATGCTCGACGCCGTGCAGGAGACCGTGGTTGTGCCCGACATGCACACCCGCAAGCGTCTGATGTTCGAGCGCTCGGACGCCTTCGTGACCCTGCCGGGCGGCATCGGCACCCTGGAGGAACTGGTCGAGCAACTCACCTGGGCGCAACTCGGGCGGCACCGGAAGCCGGTCGTGCTGGTCTCGGTGGCCGATTTCTGGGCGCCGCTGCTCGACCTGTTCGAGCACATGCGCGGCCACGGCTTCATCCGCGAGGGGCTGGACCTCAGCTACACCGTCGCCCGGGACGCGGCCGCGGTGGTGCCGCTGCTGCGCGAGGCCGGCCACGAGCCGGACCCCCAGGCCGAGGAGATCGTCAAAGAGCGGATGTGAGGCCGGGCCCGGACGCTTGGCTGCTCGGTCCCCTCGGACGCTTGGCCGCGCCGGCGTCCGTGAGGTCGGTGCGACAGGTCGGTGTATGAGGCCGGCGCCGCCGCACGGGGCGGCGGCAGGCGGAGTCCGAGCATGCGCGTCCCGATCCTGGCGGCCCTGGCGCTCGTCTGCCTCGCCGCCGCGGCCTCCGCGCAGGCGCCGCCGGTCCTCCAGACCCTCGATTACGCCAACACCCGGTATTCCGACCTCGCCCGGATCGACGCCGGCAACGTCTCGCGCCTGAAGGTCGCCTGGACCTTCTCCACCGGCGTGCTGCGCGGGCACGAGGGCGCCCCGATCGTGGTCGGGAACCGGATGTTCGTGCACACCCCGTTCCCGAACGTGGTCTACGCACTCGATCTCGACCACGACGGCAGGATCCTCTGGCGCTACGCCCCGCGCCAGGATGCGAGCGTGATCGCGGTGATGTGCTGCGACACGGTCTCGCGCGGCCTCGCCTACGCGGACGGGCGGCTGTTCCTGCAGCTGGCCGACACCACGGTCGTGGCCCTGGACCCGGAGAGCGGCGGGGTCCTGTGGTCGGTGAAGAACGGCGACCCGGCCCGGGGCGAGACCAACACCGCCACGGTCCTGCCGGTGCACGGCAAGCTCATCGTCGGCATCGCCGGGGGCGAGTACGGCGCCCGCTGCCACGTCACCGCGTACGATCAGGCCACGGGCCGGCGCCTCTGGCGCGCCTACGCCACCGGGCCGGATGCCGACATGCTGGTCGATCCGGACAAGACCACCGAACTCGGCCGCCCGATCGGCCGGGATTCCTCGCTCACGAGCTGGGAGGGCGACCAGTGGAAGATCGGCGGCGGCTGCAGCTGGGGGTGGTTCTCGTACGATCCGGCGCTGAACCTCGTCTATTACGGCACCGGCAACCCGGCGACCTGGAACCCGGCCCAGCGCCCGGGCGACAACCGGTGGACCATGGCGATCTTCGCCCGCGACCCCGACACCGGGCTCGCCCGCTGGGTCTACCAGATGACGCCCCACGACCAGTGGGACTACGACGGCGTCAACGAGATGATCCTCACCGAGCAGGTGATCGACGGACGCCCGCGCCGGGTGCTCACCCATTTCGACCGTAACGGCTTCGGCTACACCCTCGACCGCGCGACCGGCGCGGTGCTGGTGGCGGACAAGTTCGACCCGAGCGTCAACTGGGCGAGCCGGATCGACCTGGACCGCGCCTCCCCGGGCTACGGGCGGCCGGTGGTGGACAAGCGCTACGCGCCCGGCGAGGCCGACGAGGAGGAGGTCACCAAGAACATCTGCCCGGGGGCGCTCGGCGCCAAGAACCAGCAGCCGGCGGCCTACTCGCCGGTCACCCGGCTGTTCTACGTGCCGACCAACCACATGTGCATGGATTACGAGGCGTTCCGGGTGAGCTACACGCCGGGCCAGCCCTATGTCGGCGCGACGCTGACCCTGCACCCGCCCGAGGGCTCCGACCGGACCGGCGCGTTCATCGCCTGGGACGGGGCCAAGGGAAAAATCGCCTGGACGATCCCGGAGCCGTTCTCGGTCTGGTCCGGGGCGCTCGCCACCGCCGGCAACGTCGTCTTCTACGGCACGCTCGAAGGTTACCTGAAGGCGGTCGACGCCCGGGACGGGCACGAGCTGTACCGGTTCAAGACGCCGTCCGGCATCGTCGGCAACGTCACCACCTACCAGCACAACGGCCGGCAATACGTGGCGGTGCTGTCCGGGATCGGCGGCTGGGCGGGCATCGGGCTGGCCGCCGGACTGACCGACCCGGCGGACGGTTCGGGCGCAGTCGGCGGCTACGCGGCCCTGTCGCGGTACACCGCGCCCGGCGGCCAGCTCACGGTGTTCGCCCTGCCGGAGTGAGCCCGCGCGGACCCGTGCCGACGAAGTCCACGAACGCCCGCAGCGGCGCCGGCAGGTGCCGGCGGCCGGGATAGTAGAGGAACGGGCCGGAGAAGACCTGCCACCACGGTTCCAGCACCGGCTCCAGGGCGCCGCCGTCGAGCTGGGGGCGCAGCCAATCCTCGAACAGGTGGATGATCCCGGTTCCGGCCACCGCCGCCGCGACCGCGAGGTCGCTGGCGCCGACGCGCACGATCAGCGGGCCGGACGGATCCACGCGGACGATCTCCCCGTCGCGCTCGAACTCCCACGGCGCCGTCAGGCTGCCGCTCGGGAACCGGCCCAGCAGGCAATCGTGGGCCAGGAGGTCGCGCGGATGCTGCGGGCGCCCGCGCCGGTCGAGATAGGCCGGGGCCGCCGCCGTGGCGAAACGCTGCCGCCGCGGGCCGATCGGCACCGCGATCATGTCCTGCTCAAGCCGCTCGTCGTAGCGGATGCCGGCGTCGCAGCCGGCCGCCAGCACGTCCACGAAGCCGTCCTCGACGACCAGTTCGAGCCGGATCTCGGGATAGGCGGCCAGGAAGGGCGGCACGATCGCGGGCAGGACGAGGCGTGCCGCGCTCAGCGGCACGTTGAGCCGGAGCGGTCCGGCCGGCCGGTCGCGGAACCCGTTCACCACGTCGAGGGCGGCCTCGACCTCTCCGAGCGCCGGGCCGAGCCGCTCCAGCAGGCGGGCGCCGGCCTCGGTGGGCGCGACGCTGCGGGTGGTCCGGTTCAGGAGGCGCACGCCGAGGCGCGCCTCGAGCCGGCGCACCGCCTCGCTGAGGCTCGACGCGCTGCCGTTTCCGGTGCGGGCGCCCTCGCGAAAGCCGCCGGCCCGCGCCACGGTCACGAAGGCGGCCAGGTCTGATAGATCCATCGTCATCGTTCGAGATCCCGCACAGCCCGTGCCGAACATCACCGCTTATCCGGTCAGGCCGTGCCGTCTACATCCGGGGCGCACACAGGAGATTCGCCATGACCGACATCGCGCAGGCCGGCACGTTCGCGCTCGGGGACCGCACCGTGAAACGCCTCGGCTACGGGGCCATGCAACTCGCCGGGCCGGGCGTCTACGGGCCGCCGAAAGACCGCGGGGCGGCCGTCGCGGTGCTGCGCGAGGCTGTGGCCGAGGGGGTCGATCACATCGACACCAGCGACTTCTACGGGCCGCACGTCACCAACCAGATCATCCGCGAGGCGCTCCATCCCTATCCCGACGATCTGGTGATCGTGACCAAGGTCGGCGCCAAGCGCGGGCCGGACGCTTCGTGGAACCCGGCCTTCTCGACGGAGGAACTCACGCAGGCCATCCACGACAACCTGCGCAATCTCGGCGTCGACGCCCTCGACGTGGTCAACCTGCGCCTGATGTTCGACGCCCACGGCCCCGCGGAGGGATCGATCGAGGCGCCGCTCACCGTGCTGGCGGAGCTGCAGCGCCAGGGGCTGATCCGGCGGATCGGGCTGAGCAACGCGACGCACGCGCAGGTCGCCGAGGGCCGGCGGATCGCCGAGATCGTCTGCGTGCAGAACCAGTACAACCTCGCGCATCGGGCCGACGACGCCCTGATCGACGCGCTGGCCGAGGCCGGCACCGCCTACGTGCCGTTCTTCCCGCTCGGCGGCTTCAGCCCGCTGCAATCCACCGCCCTGTCGGAGGTCGCAGCCGAACTCGGGGCGACGCCCATGCAGGTGGCGCTGGCCTGGCTGTTGCGCCGGGCGCCCAACATCCTGTTGATCCCGGGCACCGGCTCGCTCGGCCACCTGCGCGAGAACCTCGCGGCGGCCGCACTGAGCCTGCCCGAGGACGCGATGGCCACGCTGAACGGGATCGGGGCCGCCTGACCGCCTGAACGCCTACTTGGCCTGGAGGCCGGCCACCATCGGGCAGCCGCCCTCGCTCATCGGCCGGAACGCCTGCTCGGCCGGGATCGTCTCCAGCACCTTGTAGAGGTCCCATTCGCCCTTCGACTCGGAGGGCGCCTTGGCCTCGAACAGGTACATCGGGTGGATCTTGCGCCCGTCCGGCCGGATCGTGCCCTTGCCGAACAGGGGATCGTCGGTGGGCAGTTCCTTCATCTTGGCGACCACGGCGGCGCCGTCCTTGGCCGACCGCAGCGCCGCCACGGCCTTCAGGTAGTGCAGCATGCTGGCGTAGACGCCGGCCTGGTACGAGGTCGGCTTCCGGCCGGACATGCGCGCGCCGAACCGTTCCGCGAAGGCCCGGGTGCCGTCGTTGAGGTCCCAGTAGAACGAGGCGGTGAATTCGAGGCCCTGGGCGACTTCGAGGCCGAGGGAATGGATGTCGGTGATGGCGATCAGCAGAGCGGCGAGCGTCTGGCCGCCCTGGCGGATGCCGAATTCGTGCGCCTGCTTGATCGCGTTGGCCGCGTCGAGGCCGGCATCAGCGAGGCCGATCACCTGCGCGCCGGAGGCCTGCGCCTGGAGCAGGAACGAGGAGAAATCGGGGTTCGGGAAGGGGGTGCGCACGCCGCCCACGACCGTGCCGCCGTTACCCACCACCACCGCCTTGGTGTCGCGCTCCAGGGCGAGGCCGAAGGCGTAGTCGGCGGTGATGAAGTACCAGGACTTGCCGCCGCGCTTGAGCATCGCCTTGCCGGTGCCGTTGGCCAGCGCGGCGGTGTCGTAGGTCCAGTGGACGGTGTTGGGGGTGCAGGCCGGGCCGGTCAGGTCGGCGGTGCCGCCGCCCGAGTTGATGAAGGCCTTGTTCTTCTCCTTGGTGATCTGCGCCACCGCGAGCGCCACCGAGGAGGTCGGCACGTCGAACACCGCGTCGACCCCGTCGCGGTCGTACCATTGCCGGGTGATCGAGGCGCCGACATCGGGCTTGTTCTGGTGGTCGGCGGCTACGACCTCGACCTTCAGCCCCTGAGCCTCCGGCTTGAAATCCTCCACCGCCATGCGGGCCGCCACCACCGCGCCCTCGCCGGTGGAATCGAAGTAGACCCCCGAGCGGTCGTTCAGCACGCCGATCTTCACCGGCACGAGGTCGGCCGCGAGTGCCGCCCCGGCCCCGAGCGCGCACAGAAGCCCCGTCAGTGCCGCGACGCGGTGGCGGACCGTCATGTCTCACTCCCTGTTTCTTTGATCGCGGCGGCGTTGTTCGCCGCTCGGATGTCGTCCGAATGCAGTCTAGGCGGACCGGATCGGAGCCGATACCGGCCGGTGAGAGGATGCGGGCGATCCGTCAGGGCCTCCCCTCACCCGCGCGGCGCCAGCCCGAAGATCGCCCGCGCCTCGTCGGGCGTGGCCGGTTCGCGGTCGAGATGGGCCAGCAGGCTGACGGCCTTCTCCACCAGGGCGGCGTTGCTGGGCGCGAGCACGCCCCGGGACAGATAGAGGTTGTCCTCCAACCCGACCCGGACGTTGCCGCCCATCCCGGCGGCCACCGCCAGGATCGGAAACTCCTCCCGGCCGATGCCGAAGGCCGACCAGACCGCGTCCTCGGGCAGCCGGGCTCGCATCGCCACCAGCGCCTCGGCGGTGGCGGGCGCGCCCCAGGGGATGCCGAGGCAGATCTGGAACAGGGGCGGCCGCGCCAGGTGCCTCTCGGCGATCAGGTGCCGGGCCAGCTCGATCTGGCCGAGATCGAACACCTCGATCTCGGGCCTCACCCCGGCCTGGCGGATCTGCGCCGCCATGGCCCGCAGATGCGCGGGGGTGTTGAGGAACAGGTGCTCGCCGAAGTTCATCGTGGCGACGTCGAGGGTGCAGATCTCGGGGCGTAGCGCCGCGACGTGCCGGGTCCGGGTCTCGGGCGACGCGAAGGTGGTGCCGGGGCCGGCCAAAGACGGGTCGGGATCGCCGGGCACGAACCGGCCCCCGGCCCCGGTGGTGAGGTTGAGGATCACGGCCTCGTTCTTCTCGCGGATCCGCTCGACCACTTCGCGGTAATGGGCCAGCTCCATGCTGGGCGCGGCGGTCTCGGGATCGCGGACATGGATGTGGACCACCGCGGCCCCGGCGGAGGCGGCCTCCAAGGCGGATCGCGCGATGGCCTTCGGGCTCACCGGCACCGCCGGGTTCTTCTTCGTCGTGTCGAACGAGCCCGTGAGGGCGCAGGTGATGACGGTCGTCCGCGACATTTTTTTCTCCCTGGCCCTGATGCTGACGGGAGGTGGACCGACCCATCAGGTTCTTCGGCAAGCTTTTGAAAACGCGGCGCTTTCGCCCTCCCCGCAAGGGCTGCCGGATACACAGGCCTCCGTCGTCGAATGAACTCATGCCGTCGCCCGTGAAGGGCGCGGGTCCCCTCTCCCGTGCGGGAGAGGGACAGGGTGAGGGATATGACCTCTCCGGAAAGACCTGATCCCTCACCCCAACCCTCTCCCGCACGGGAGAGGGGGCGCCTCGAGGCCTCCAGGAGCGATTGCGCCCCGAACCTGTAGACGTCGCTCCGCATAGGGCTCTGAGCCCCGCTATAGCGCTCCGCCATCGACCGTGATCGTCTCGCCGGTGATGTAGGCGGCGCCCGCGGCCAGGAAGAAAATCGTCTCGGCGATGTCCTCGGGCCGGGCCATGCGGCGCAGCATCGTGTGCTGCACGGTGGCGGCCTTGCGCGCCTCCGGCCACGGCTCGGTCCACGGGGTGGCGACGAGGCCGGGGGCGACGGCGTTGACGCGCACGTCCGGGGCCAGCGCCCGGGCGAGGCTGCGGGTGAGGTTGATCAGCCCGGCCTTGCTGGCCGAATAGGCGATCGAGGAGCCCCGCCGCCCGAGTCCCGCCACCGAGGCGGTGTTGACGATCGCCCCCCGGTTTTCTTTCAGACTTGCCGCCGCGGCCCGCGAACAGCGGTACGGGCCGATCAGGTTGGTCGCTAGGATCGTGGCCCAAAACTCTTCCGTCATCGCGTCGAGGTCCTCGAAGGCGATCGGCGCGGTGGTGCCGGAGGTCCCGGCATTGTTGACCAGTACGTCGAGGCCGCCGAGCGCCGCGATCCCGGCCGCCACCATCGCCTCGGTCTCGCCGGGCTGGGACACGTCCCCGGGCAGCGCCATCACGGCCAGGCCTTCGGCGGCGAGACGCTCGGCCTCCGCGGGGCCGCGGGGATCGTCGGGCAGGTGGTTCAAGGCCACGCTGGCGCCGTTGCGGGCGAACAGCGTCACCGTCGCCAGCCCGATGCCAGAGGAGGCGCCGGTGACGAGGATGCGCCGTCCGGACAGGTCCGCGCCGATCATGTGCCCTCCATCCGGCCGATCCCGGCCATCGCCTTCTTCAAGGCCAGCAGCTTGCGGTCGCGCGCGCGGAACAGATCCGCGGGCGCGCGCCCGCCCCAGTCGAAATAGCCGCGCCCCGCCATCACCCCGGTCCGGCCCTCGGCGCAGAGGGCATCCAAGGTCTCCGACCGGGTCCGGGCCGGGGGCGGCGCGTAGCTGCCGTTCGCCAGGGCGCGCCGGGTCAGGTCCAGCCCGGTGAAATCGGCCTTGGCGAGGTGGCCGAGGATCGGGATGCGTAAGCTGAGCCCTTGGATGATCGCGTCGTCGATGTCGCGCGGCTCGGCGATGCCTTCGTCCAGCAGCCGGAACACCTCGGCGCTGATCGCCGACTGGATGCGGTTGGCGACGTAGCCGGGGATGAAGCGCTTGAGCACGATCGGCACCTGGCCGAGGCCGACTACGAGGTCGCGCATCGCCGCGATCACAGCCGGATCCGTGCCGGGACCCGGGACCACGTCGACGAGGTCGACGATGTAGGGCGGCGTGTACCAGTGCATCACGAGCGCCCGCGCCTGCCGGGCCTGCGGGATCAGCGGGAAGACGTCGAGGTAGCTGGTGTTGCTCGCCAGGATCGCGTCCGCCGGGCAGAGCCGGTCGAGTTCCCCGAACAGCGCCCGCTTGGCCTCCAGGTTCTCGGTGATCGCCTCGATGACCAGGCCGGCGCCCGCGACCGCCGGTTCGAGGTCCGCCTCGACCCGGACGGACCGGGCGAGGCGCGCGGAATCCCACCCGTCCGGGGCGGCGCCGGCCTCCTGCAGGGTCGCCAGCGCCGAGGCCATGAGACCCGGCACCCGGGCGCGGGTCTCCGGATCGGTTTCGGTGATCCGGACGCCGTGGCCGTGTAGCGCCAGCACCAGGGCGATGCCGTGGCCCATCAGGCCGCCGCCGACGATTGCAATCTCCATCATGCCGTCCCCTCAGACCGTCGCGATCGGCGTCGTCGGCGAGCCGACCGCCCCCGGCAGGCGCAGCGGCGGCGCCGTCAGCAGGAACCGGTTGCGGCCGTGCGCACGCAGCCAGTCCGCGAGCGGCGTCAGGTGCCACAGCTCGCCGAGGTTGACCCCGAGCTTGAACAGGCAGTGCTCGTGGAGCGGCAGCGTCGCACAGCAGGCCGGCCCCACCCCGGCCGGGTAGGCCTCCACGGCGTAGTTGTCGGCGATCAGCGCGCAGAGCCCCGAGCGCGTGATCCAGTCGAGGAGCCGCGGGTCCCGGCCGTCGAGGCCGGCGCAGAGGTCGTGGACCTGCTTCGGATCGGGCGTGCCGCCCATGGCGATCAGCCGCTCGGCGAAGCCGGTGTGCAGGCAGACCATGTCGCCGGGCTCGATCACGACGCCGTCGGCCTCGAGGATCCCGGCGAGCCGGTCGTAGCCGACCTTGGCCTTGGCGTCGCCGAGATGGGCGCGCAGGTCGATCATCACGGCCCGGCCCTGCATGCCGACTTCGGCCAGGCGTTCGATCCCGAGCCTTTTCGCCCGGGACGGCTGGTCGGCCGCCTCGTTCGTGCTCGGGCCGACAATGTCCCGGCCGCCGCGGAAGCCGTTGTAGAACGTCGGGCCCGCGCCGGTGCCGTCCGCATCGAACAGCGAGCCGACATGGGCGAGAGAATCCCACTGCGTCGAGTATTGCAGGTGGATCAGCGCGCGGTCGTCGCAGATCACGTCGGTGGCGCCCGCGACCTCCTCGCAGACCGGGAAGTTCATGTTCGGCCGGCCGTTGGCCCGCCGGGTCGGGGTGATCTGCGGCGGGTGGCGGCGCGGGTTGAGGACGTTGCCGCCGGGCAGGTCCAGCGGCAGGCTGAGGCAGAAGGTCAGGCCCTCGCGGACCTCGGCGACGCCCTGGCGGACCTTCTCGGGGGTCAGGAGGTTCAGGCGCCCGAGCTCGTCGTCGGGGCCGAAATCGCCCCAGGTCGAGCCTTCCGGGCGCCGGGTCCAGCGCAGGCTCATGAGCGCCGCCCCCTCGCCCGATGGCGCAGGACGTGTCGCGTCGCGGGAATCCGGGGCCGCGGTCCGGGGCGAACCCCGGCCGCGGCCGAGCGTGCGTTCCTCACCTGTCCGTCGCCCTTCTTCGAGGCCGTCGAGCCCGCTTTTCGCGGAGCCGCCACGAGCCTAGGCCGGTGCGGCGCGAGTCGATACCCCGGGCGGAAAACGACTGGGCCGAAACGTCACCGCCCGGTCCCGATGCGGGCCTTGTGCTCTGGTTTTGCGCGGATACAGTTCATCCCAAGCCCCGCGAATAAAAAATTCGGGCGCTTGGGATGAGGAATCGCCGATGTCCGAGACCGTGCGCGTCGTCGCTCGGCGTGCCCCGATTCGGCGCGCGCTGCCCGCGCTGCTCGCTGCGGGGCTGATCCTGTCGGGACAGGCCCGCGCGGCCGACCCGTTCAAGGTCGGCGTGATCGCCGAGGCGCAGTCGGTGGCCGGCGCCGCGATCCCGAAGGCGGTCCAGCTCGCCGCCGACGTGATCAACGCCCAGGGCGGGGTCGACGGGCGCCAGATCCAGGTCGTGACCTACGACGACAAGAGTTCCGCCTCCGACGCGGTCCGCGCGTTCCAGCGGGCGGTCAGCGAGGACAAGGTCAACCTCGTCATCGCCAGCTACATCTCCGAGGTCGTGCTGGCCCTGATGCCGTGGTCGGCCCGGCTCAAGACCCCGATGATCACGCCGGGGGCCGCCTCCAACGAGATCAGCGTCGCCGTCCACAAGGACTACGCGCGCAACCGCTACACCTTCCACGGCTACCTGACCTCGCACGCCCTGGCGCAGTCGGTCTGCGACTCGGCCAAGGAGGCGCTGGTCGGGCTGCTCAAGGCGAAATCCGCCGCGATCATGAGCGAGGACGCGGCCTGGACCCGTCCGCTGGACGCGGCCTACGAGGAATGCCTGCCCAAGTCCGGGCTCAAGGTGGTGGAGCACGTCCGGTTCTCGCCGGATACGGGCGACTTCACCCCGATCTATAACAAGATCGAGGCGGCCAAGCCTGACCTGATCGTCACCGGCATCGCCCATGTCGGCGTGCAGCCCACCGTGCAGTGGCAGAACCAGCAGGTGCCGATCGCCATGACCGGCATCAGCGGCCAGGCGACCTCCTCGACCTTCTGGGCCAACACCAACGGCGGCACGCAGGGCGTGCTGTTCGACGCCATCGCGGTCCCCGGCGTGGCGATGACAGAGAAGACGAACGCCTTCACGGACGCTTACATCAAGCGCTTCGGCGGCGCCCCGTCCTATGCCGGCTACATGGCCTACGACGCCATGCATTACGCGGCGGACGCGGTGAAGCGCGCCGGCTCCACCGAGGCCGACAAGCTGGTCGATGCCCTGGAGAAGACCGACTGGCTCGGCACGGTCGGGCGCATCCAGTTCTACGGCAAGGACGAGACCTTCACCCACTCGATCAAGTACGGGCGGGGCTTCGTCACCGGGCTGCTGGCCCAGTGGCAGAGCGGCAAGCAGGTCGCGATCTGGCCGACGGAGGTGGCCAACGGGACATTGATCCTGCCACCCGCTGTGAAGCCGGCGGTCCAGTAATCGCGACGCGAGAATCCCAAAACAATGATCGGGCTCCAGATCCTCGTCGACGGCTTCGCGATCTCGGCGCTCTACGCGCTCGGCGCGATGGGCTTCACCCTGATCTTCGGCGTCTCCGGCGTGCTCAACCTCTCGCACGGCGCGCTGATGGTGATGGCCGCAGTCGCGGCCTGGGCGGCCTCGTCGCAGTTCGGCCTCGGCTCCTACGCGGGCGCCGGGCTCGGCATCCTGTGCGGGCTGGCCGCTTCCCTGGTGACCTACTTCGCCATCGTCGCGCCGATCGAGCGCAGCAGGGCGATCCCCCGGGAAGAAAAAGAAATCTTCGTCCTCACCGGCACCCTGCTCTGGGGCATCATGATCCAGGAGCTGGTCGCCTACTTCTTCACCGACAACCCGAAGACCGTGCTGCCGATCGTCGAGGGCGTGATCGAGATCGCCGGGGTGCGCACCCCGAGGAACGAGATCTTCACCGCGGTGATCTGCTGGATCGTGATCGGCCTGCTGTGGCTGTTCGTGAACAAGGCGCGGGCCGGCAAGGTCCTGCTCGCCGCCTCCATGAACCCCCGCGGGGTCACGCTGCTCGGCCACGACATGGGCAGGATCTACGTCGCGGTCTGGGCGATCTACGGGCTCCTCGCCGGGATCGCCGGGGTGCTGCTCGGGATGTTCCTTGGGGTGTCGTCCTACTCGGTGGGACCGCTCACCGCGAGCGCCTTCTCGATCGTGGTGCTGGGGGGCTTGGGCAGCGTCACCGGCTCGCTGATCGCGGCTTATGTGGTCGGCTATCTCGAGACCGCCACCGCCTACCTGATCTCCCCGGCCTACCGGGTGATCCCGGCCCTGCTGCTGCTCGTGGCCGTCATGTACCTGCGCCCGCAGGGCCTGCTGGGGCGGCGGTGATGGTTTTTTTGGGACTTTTCCGCCCGTGGTCCGAATGGGAAGCGCGCGACCTCCGTGGCACGCCCTCCCCCCTCTGCGGGGGAGGGTACCCTGCGCAGCAGGGGGGGAGAGGGGCAGCGCGACGCTGCAGGATGGATCGGGCGTCACGACCTCTTCGGACACCGCGCTCCCCTCTCCCGACCCGGCCTGACGGCCGGCCCACCGTCCCCCGCAGAGGGGGGAGGGCAACGTGCGGAGGATGGACCCACTCATGAAGCTCCTCACCACCCCGGGCTTCTGGGTCGCGCTGCTGGCGCTGGTCCTGGCCGCGTTCCTGCCCTGGTGGGTCTCGGGCTACATCCTCGGGCTCCTCACCATCGCGTATTATTTCGGCGTCTTCGCCATGGCCTGGGACCTGCTCTTCGGCTTCGCCGGGGAGGTGAATTTCGGCCCGACCTTCCTGATCGGGCTCGGAGCCTACGGGGCCGGCATCCTCAACAACCGCTACGAGCTGCCGATCCCCTACTGCCTGGCGGCCGGGACCGTGCTGGCGGTGGTCGGCGGGCTCGCCCTGGCGCTGCCGGCCCTGAAGGTGCGGGGACCGTATTTCGGGCTGATCACCCTGGTCGCGGTGCTGCTCCTGCAGAACATGATCGTGGTGTTCTCCGGGATCACCGGCGGCGAGATCGGGCTCACGGTGCCCGACGTGATCTCCATCGACGCCGACACCAACTACTGGATCGCGCTCGGCTTCATGGCCTTCGCCGGGCTGGTGCTCACGGCCATCGCCCGCTCGCCCGTGGGGCTGATCCTCCAGGCCGCCGGCCAGGACCCGATCGTCACCGGCGCGCTCGGCTTCAACGTCGCCAAGCACAAGCTCGCGGCCTTTGCGGTCAGCGCCGCCTTCTCGGGCCTCGCGGGCGGGCTGGTGGTCTTCTACATGGGCACCGCCTCGGTCGGCACGCTGATCGACACCGCGGTGGGCGTGCAGGTGATCATCGCGGCGGTGCTCGGCGGCCGGCGGACCATCGTGGGCGCCGCGCTCGGAGCGGTGTTCCTGATCGCCGCCGGCGAATTGCTGCGCCCGCTCGGGCCGCTCTCGACCTTCGTGGTCTCGGCGGTGGCCCTGCTGGTCATCCTGTTCGTGCCCTCGGGGCTGCTGGGCCTCGCATCCGTCCGGAGAGCGCGATGACCGTCGCCGTCAAGCCAGCGCTGCGCGCCGCCTCCCTCGCCGAGCCCTGCCTCACGGTGCGCGGCCTGACCAAGCGGTTCGGCGGCCTCGTCGCCGTCAAGGACATCGACCTCGACCTGCGCCCCGGGGAGATCCTGGGACTGATCGGGCCGAACGGCTCGGGCAAGTCCACCGTGATGAAGCTGATCATGGGGCTGGAGCGGCCCACCGCCGGCTCGATCCGCCTCGACGGCGCCGAGATCGGCGGGATGCCGGCCCACCGGGTCGCCCGCCAGGGCATCGGCCTCGTGTTCCAGCACGCGCGGCCGCTCCAGCGGCAGACCGTGCTGGAGAACATCAGCCTCGCGCTGCTGCCCGACAGCCTGATCCGCCTGGCCGCGGATCCGCACGTTGCGCGCCGCGCAAGAGAGATCGCCGAGCGCGTCGGCCTCGGCGCCGTCGCCGACCGGCGGCCCGGCACCCTGCCTTTCGCGGACCTGCGCCGGCTGGAGCTCGCCAAGGCGATCGCCCGCGACCCCCGGGTGGTGCTGGTGGACGAGCCGTTCGCGGGCCTGACCGGGGGCGAGGTCGCGGCCTTCTCCGAGCTGATCCGGGGGTTTCGCGACGAGGGCAAGGCCGTGCTCCTCGTCGACCACAACGTGAAGAGCGTCGCGGCCCTCGTGGACCGGGTGTTCGCCATGTATCTCGGCGAGCGCATCGCCGAGGGCTCGGCCGAATCGGTGATGGCCGACCCGACCGTGCGCCGGGTCTATCTCGGCGGCAGCATCGAGACCGCGGCCCGGCCCGAGGCCGCGTTCAAGCCGGATTCGCTGCTCACCGTCGAGGGCGTCGACGTGCTCTACGGCAAGGCGCAGGCCTTGCGCGCCGCCTCCATCCACGTCCACGAGGGCGAGTTCGTCTCGGTGGTCGGCCTCAACGGCGCCGGCAAGACCACGCTGTTCAACGCCATCTCGGGCCTCGTCCCGCATGCCGGCACGATCCGGTTCGACGGCCAGGATCTCGGCCGCATGAAGCCGGCCGCAATCGCCCGGGCCGGAATCGTCCAGGTGCCCGAGACCCGCGAGCTGTTCGGCGACCTCAACGTGCGCGAGAACCTCGATCTCGGCGGCCAGCACGTCCCCAAGGCCGAGAGCGTGCAGCGGCGCGAGTGGCTCTACGAACTGTTCCCGATCCTCAAGGCCCGCGAAGGCCAGACCGCCCGTACGCTGTCCGGCGGCGAGCAGCAGATGCTGACCATCGCCCGCGCCCTGATGATGCGCCCGCGCCTCCTGATCCTCGACGAGCCGACCTTGGGCCTCGCCCCGGTCATCCTGGAGCTGCTGTCGAAGGCCCTGGAGCGCCTGCGCCAGACCACGCCGATCACCGTGCTGCTCGGCGAGCAGAACGTCACCTTCGCGCTGCCCCATGCCGACCGGGTCTACGTGCTGGAACAGGCCCGCATCGTCTGGGAAGGTCCGCCGGACCGGTTCGCCGGCGAGATGGGGGCGAAGTATCTGTGAGGAATGTGGTCGCACGCGCCGCTCTCCCTCCCCCTCTGCGGGGGAGGGTGGGCCC
>NZ_VRVG01000210.1:0-5487 GCF_008040085.1 Methylobacterium sp. WL7
GCCCGACCTCTGGGCTGCTATCCGCGAGGCCTTCACCCGCTTCACCCCAGACGAATGCCGCAACTGCATCACCGCCGCCGGATACGAGGACGACTTGGCCGTCGCTACATAAGTGGGAACAGCTCTAAGAGCGCCTAATAGAACGGCACCGAGCTGGGTTTTCAGCGTTGGTTTGGCATGGCCAGACCGCTTCTCCCCGATGATCTCTAGGATGAGATCGCGCCGCTCCTCCCGCCGCCTCGGCCGCGTCCGAAGGGCGGGCGTCGTCCAATTGAGAGCCGGGCCGCACTCACGGGCATCCTGTTCGTGCTGCGCTCGGGGCTGCCCGTGGGAAATGCTGCCGGCGAAGATGGGCTGCGGCTCCGGCAGGAGTTGCTGGCGACGGCTGCGGGATTGGCAGGCGGTGGGCGTTTGGAGCTGCCTGCATCACGTGTCGCTGGACCGCCTGCACGCGGCGGGTGAGATCGACTGGAGCCGGGCTTGCCTGGACAGCGCGTCTGTCCCGGCCAAAAAGGGGGGGGCTGCCACCGGCCCGAACCCGACGGACCGGGGCAAGCCGGGCACGAAGCGCCATCTCGTCACCGACGCGCGCGGCACGCCCCTCATGGTGAGCTTGTCGAACCATCGGTTTCTGCCTCAGCGGGGCCAACCGGCACGACACCGTCATGATGGCGGCCACCCTCGATGCCATCCCGTCTGTGCGGAGCGGTCGGCGCGGACGACCGCGACGCCGTCCGGACAAGCTGCACGCTGACAAGGCTACGATGCCAGACCCCGCCGCCAGGAGTGCCGGGCGCGGGGGATCGTCCCGCACATCGCACGTAGGGGCATCGAGAGCAGCGAGAAGCTCGGTCGTTACCGTTGGGTCGTGGATCCTTCGACAAGCTCAGGATGAGGGCACCCACGCCTGGTTCAACCGATTCCGTCGATTGCCCATCCGCTACGAGCGACGCGCAGACATCTACGAGGCCTTCACGAGCCTCGCGGCCAGCCTCGTCACGCTCAACCAGATTAGACGGTTCTATCAGGCACTCTAAACCTGTGTCCGTGAAGGTGGGGGGAGGATCACAAACACCTTCCCCGCCCATAACGAGCGGACACCTCGAAGAACCCTGTAATTGCGGGGTTTAGCCGTCGATTTGACGCCACCCGCAGCTTTGGCGTGATTGGACTGGCGTTCTGGTAATCTGGCGGTGGTCGTGAACGAGCTCAGGGGGCTATCCCGAGCGTCCCTCAGGCCGCCACCGGCCGGGTTTCGATCCAAAGGAAGCGCTTGAGGTTGTAGGCGAGATTGGCGAGCCCGATCTTGGTCCGGGCTCGGGCCAAACCGATCGTGCGCACGAACAGGCCGAAGCGGTGCTTCTGCCCGGCGAACACCGCCTCATCCTGAGCCTGTCGAAGGATCGACGGCTGAGCGGACCTTGGAGCGGGCGCGGTTGGCCTTTCGCTGCGCCGGCGTCAGATCGAGGCCGGGCTGCCGCCGGAAGTGGACCTTCGAGCGCCGGCCATTCTTGGCAAGATGCGCTTCGTTAGTCTTCGAGCGGTAGGCGGTGTCGGCCCATACGTCGCTCGCCGTGTTGGTCGCGTCAAGGACGTTGGCTAGTTGTGCCCCGTCGTGGGCGGCCGCGCTGGTCACGGTGAAGCGGCGGACGAACCCGTGCTTGCGGTCGATCGAGACGTGGGTCTTGTAGCCGAACATCGGAACGGCGATCTCGACCTTGGCCTTGGTGCCGTCCGCCTTTGCGGGCCGCGCCTTGGCCCGCTTCAGGGTCCAGCGGGCATCGCGATCTCATCTCGCGCCAGCTTCTTCGGTTTGGCCGCCCACGCGTCAGGGATCTTGCCCTCCCTGAGAGCCGCCTTCTCCGCATCGGTGTTGCGCTGACGCGGAGCCGCGATGATCGAGGCATCGATGATCTGGCCCGACATCGCGAGGTAACCCTTGCCCTTCAACCAGGCGTCGAAAGCTGCAAACAGTTCGTCGATCGCGCCGGCCCGGGTCAGGTGCTCCCGGAACAGCCACACCGTCTTGGCGTCGGGCACGCCATCCTCGAAGCCGAGACCGAGGAAGCGCATGAACGAGAGCCGATCCCGGATCTGGAACTCAGTGGCGTCGTCCGAGAGCGTGTAGAGTGTCTGAAGGACCAAGATCTTGAACATCAGGACCGGGTCGTAGGGCGGGCCCCCTTCGACCCATCGGACCGCTTCAGTGCGGTGGCCAACTTCGGGCGGAAAGCCTCGAAGTCGATCAAGGCCGCGAGCTTCACCAGCGGGTCGCCGTTCTCCGACAGACGCTGATAGCGCTCAGCCAGATCGAAGAACCCTGGCTGACCCATCCAAGCCTCCCCAACGCCGACAGCATCAGGGAATCACGACACCGCCCTGCACGGAAGGGGGTATTTCGAGGTGTCCGAGCGTATCACAGGGTTCCGTTAACCCGGGGTAGAATCATCATCAGCCATGGTGCTCGGCGACTGCATCCTGCGTTCGAAGCCCAAAATGGCGAACGTGCCGCCTGGAATGGCCGCAAGCGCAACCGTGGCTCGAAGCTGCACGCGGTGGTCGATACGCTCGGTAAGAGCTGGTGCTGTACGTTACCTCAGCCAATGCCGACAACTGTACCGCCGCTGCCGCGCGAGTATACGCCGGACAGAAGGTGGCCGGCGATAGTGGGGCGGGACCTATGTCGAACAGGGCTACACCGGCGAGCGGGCGTCTAGCGCGGCTAATCACGGCATCGTCTTGGAAGTCGTAAAGCTGCCCGGAACCACGCGTGGCTTCGTACTGTCACCGCGAAAGTGAGTGTTCGAGCGCGCCTTCGCATGGATGGCCATCTTTCGACGCTTGTGCTGCTAGCTCCTTAGCAGTGAGTAACGGCTTCAGTGCTATCGTCAGCTCCACCAAAGGCTTAATAAGCCCGCATATAAAGCATCTATAGCTGACATTCAGTCGTCGATCCTCTTATTTATCGATCCGGAATATCAATTAAGCAGCTCACCCCAGGTGTGTCGCGCTGGCCACACGGCTTAAACAACGTCCCGGCGATCAAGATTCGTGCTTCGCTGCTGACCTCCTTCTGATTAGATTGAGCTCAAGGCCCCCTCGTAAGATGGGGGGCATTTCCACACAGAATTTTGGGTTCTCGAGATGGAAGCTGCACGGATGGGACAAGCGACGCTTGGATCGCGCCCTCGCCTTGCAAAAGTCGGGCGTGTCCTCCTAGGAGGTGTCGCGCTCAACTGCTTATTGGCGGGCTTCGCTTGGGCGGGCTGCGAAGCGAGTGATAGTTTTACTAATGAGGGGAGAAGAAATCAGCCTGGTGTGGGTTCCTCGGCGGTCGCATCTTCGGTCGACAGCTTTCTTGGAACCATTAATACGTCTAGCGTGGCGTTCCTCACACAAGGTAGCGCATTAGTTGGGGCGCCTTCAAATCCGACTGCCGACCTAAACGGTGGCGGATTGTGGACCCGCGCTATCGGTGGAAGTGTAATTACTCGAACTGACGGATCTTATACAACCGTGAAACCAAGCACGGGCGAATCCCGCAGCGGTGCATGCAATAATCGAACGTCGCAGAGTTACGGCGGGTTCCAGGTAGGGGGCGATTTTTCGCGCCTGAACGTTGGAGATTTCAACATTCATTTTGGAGCGACCGCCGGTTACGTAGAAACGTCCGGAGGCTCTCGTACCGCCAATTCAACGAACAACAATTCAGGCGGCGATATACGAGCAGACTTTCAGGTGCCTTTCGTCGGTATCTATGGAGTAGTAACCAAAGGAACGGCATTTGCTGATTTTCAGGCAAGATGGGATTTCTTTCAGGGGCAGGGCTCAAATAGAACATTTGGCCTCAGCAATCAGCCAGTCAATGCGCAAGCATTTACATTAATTGGTAACTTAGGACAGCAATATCAGTTACCCGATAATTGGTTTGTCGAGCCGTCTGCTGGCGTCGTATACACTCAAGTGGGATTAAACTCCTTCAGCGGCTTTGGAAGTGTAGACACGCTCTACAGTCAGGTCCCCGGAGCTGCTTCAAGGTTTGCTCCATTTACTTCAAAAACCCAGGATTTTGACAGTATTCTGAGTCGTGCCAGCATCCGAGTAGGCAGGAATTTTGTCGTAGAGGGCTATGTACTTCAGCCCTTTGTCACTGCCAGCATTTATCACGAGTTTGCTGGGGATATTCGAACGATATCCTTCAGTGAACTGGGCAATTCCACAGGCTATCTCGGGACTGGGCAACAGAGGCCGGGCGATACCGTTAGTGCTATCACGACGAAGCGCATCGGCACATTTGGCCAAGTTGCTATAGGCTTGGCTGGACAGATAACAAACACCGGTTGGCAGGGATACGTTCGCGGTGATTACCGCATAGGCGATCATGTGCAAGGGTACGGAATTAGCGGCGGCTTTCGCTATTCATTTACCCCAGAAACCGTTGCGCAGGCCATTATTAGCAAAGACGCCCCTGGTTTGCTTCAACCTGCAACTGGTCCGGTCATTTGGAGCGGGCTGAGTGTCGGTGCGTCCGCGGGCGCAAATTGGGAACATACAAGACAGGTCTTTCCGACTGTCGGCAACCCAGCAGTTCCGACTTTCCCTCAGGCCTTCTTTGTTCCGACGTCGACACCAATCTATCCATTCTCATTATCAAACCGGCGGAGCACCAACCCTCTCGCAGCCGGCGCGATCGCAGGAGGTCAGATTGCCGTCAATTATCAGATGGGTCGAATTGTTATTGGCGTAGAAGGCGACGGCAATTGGACAAATGCTCGCGGCGGCCGCTCATGCCCAAATGCGGTTTACTACTCCTGTGAAACCGGAGTCGATCTCCTCGCTTTTGTAACAGGAAGGGTTGGATACGCGTGGGATCGCACACTGTTCTATGCAAAGGGCGGCGTTGCATTTGGTGACGTCTCAGATGGGTTCAGACAAAATAATATCGTTGGATTGCCCCTGCTAACGTATACAACGCTTGGTGCGAGCACCAGTCGTGCTTCGCTAGTCGGCTGGGCAGCTGGCGCCGGTTTTGAATATGCCCTGAGTGATCATTGGTCTGCGAAAGCTGAGTACCTCCACTACGATCTTGGCGATAGGCGGTCAGCCTTCCAACCGCAGAACATAGCTTTCGACGCAACCCATACAGGGGACCTTGTGCGAGTGGGGGTGAACTACCGGTTCTCGTTCGATCCAATTATCGCTCGCGTTCCTTCTCCTGTTATAGCGAAATACTGATCTGACACTAAATGAGTCTGGCGGCCGATTGCGATAGTCATCACCCGGTTCGCCAGGCTCAATCTGCCTAGTAAAGTTTTCAATATCAATCCGGCCGATTAGGTTAGTCATATCGATTTGATACATTTTTTGATGCCAACTCGCCCGCATTGAAGTCGGTCGGAGCGCTGCATCGAGCCAACGCGCCGTCATATTTTACTTACGGCTCTCATGCAGCCATGCTTGTAGGCTTTACGCCAGGAACTACAACTC
>NZ_VRVG01000211.1:0-5442 GCF_008040085.1 Methylobacterium sp. WL7
CTATATATCCGCAATAAGTAGAGGACACTCAATTCGATCGCCCATATATGCCCGCCGATTGGCGGCGATATGGTTAAATACTATCCTAAAAATCAATCTTTGAGCAAGCGTATCCCGCCGGGATTCGGGCGCCGATCCCGGCGGCGGCTGCCGGCAGGGTCCGGACCGGTACGCCCGGTCTCAGGCCAGATGCAGGTAGGCCGGGTCGAACAGGCCGCGCTCCATCAGCCCGTCGAGGTCGTGGATCGTCAGGCGCCGGCCCCGCAGGCCGATCAGGCCGCCGGTGCGCAGCGCCTTCAGGGTGCGGTTGATATGCACGCTGGTCTGGCCGAGGGCGTCGGCGAGGTCGGGCTGGGTGATCGGCATCGGGATCGTGTTCCCGTCCGCGAGGCCGACCCGGGCGAGCCGCAGGTACAGCTCGCAGAACAGGTGCGCCAGGCGCTCGATCGCCGAACGGCGCCCGACGCTGGCGATCCACTCGCGCTGGAGCGCCGTGGTGTCGCGCATCTCCCGCCACAGGCACTCCTCCACCGCCGGCCGGGTCCGGATCGCCTCGCCGATCTGGTCCGGCGCGATCCGGGCGACCGTGACCGGGGTGATCGCCCCGATGGCGTGGTCCAGGCGCGGCCAGCGGGCCGGGGAGGGGTCGCACAGGTCACCCGGCAGGAGCAGCGAGACGATCGCCCGCCGACCGTCGGGAAACTGCTTGTAGCGACAGGCCCAGCCGTCGAGGATCAGGTGGGTGTGGTGCGGATCTTCGTGCTGCCCGACGATGTCCTGGCGCGGCGCGACGGGGCGGATGTGCTGGCGGGCGAGTCCGTCGAGGGCCGCGCGGTCCTCGGGCCCGAGCCGGACGTGCCGCTCCATCTTCCGCACGAACGGGTTGTTCACGGCGACCTCCGGTCAGAGGCCGCCGTGCCGATGCGGTTCCGGGACGGCCGGCCATCCGTGGTCGGATCGCCCCACCCGCAGCCGGCGCGCGGTGGCCAGGCGGGCGTGGAAAAAGGGATCCGGGCAGCTCCGGTGCGCCCGCAATCGCGCGACGACGCTGCCGATGGATGCCCACCGCACGAAGACGACTGTTGTCACAGGTATGTTGCGGCCCGAGCGTCGAAGTCTGGTTGTCTCGACGGCTTATGCCGCGACCGGGCGTGCCCGCGCCAACCTGTGTTAACCACCGCTGAGCCCTTTGGCCGCCCCGTCACGCGGCGGCGGCCCCCACGGAATCGGCCATTTGGGCGCGCCGCGTGCCCAGGGGCTGCGGCTCACCCACGGTGGTATCCTCGGCGGTCTGGTGCTCCATCTCGGCGTTCAGCTGGGCGCCGGCGAGCACGATCATGGTCGAGATCCAGATCCAGGTCATGAAGCCGATGGCCGCGCCGAGGGAGCCGTAGGTCTTGTTGTAGCTGCCGAAATGGGCGACGTACCAAGAGAACAGCAGCGACGCGACGAGCCACAGCAGGGCCGCCGCGGCGCCCCCGGGGGTGACCCAGCGCCAGCGCGGCGCGTCCCGGCTCGGGCCGTAGCGGTAGAGCAGGGCGAGCCCGAGCAGGACCGCCACGAGCAGCGCCGGCCAGCGCAGCAGGGTCAGCCACCAGGCATCGGTCCCGAGCCCGACATAGGTCAGCACCACCGGCAGCACCACGACCGCGGCCAGAGCCAGGATCAGGAACGCCAGCGCCCCCGCGGTGAAGCCGAGGGAGACCACGTTGAGCAGGACGAAATTGCGCTTCTCGCGCTCGTTGTAGACGATGTTGAGGGCGTCGAAGACGTGCTTCACGCCGCCGTTGGCGCTCCAGACCGACAGGACGATGCTGACGACCAGGCTCAGGCCCAGCGCGGTGTTGCCCTTCTCGTTCAGGCGCTTGACCTGGTCGCCGGTGATCTCCGCCGGATGGCTGGCGCCGCGCCCGCGATCGGCCTGGCGGCTCGCGACCGCCTGGGCCTCGCCGCCCTCGTGCGCGGGCGCGGGATCCGAGGAGCCCCCGAAGGCGGACCGGCGGCCCGGCTCCGCGCCGCCTGAGGCGGGGGTGGCCGACCGCCGCGGGAACGCGACCAGGCCGACGAGCGCGGTAGCCAGCGCCAGGGTCCAGACCGTCGAGGCGTGCCCCCCGGTGTCGCGGGGCACGGTGCGATCGGGATCGGGGGTAGCCATCGACACGCCTCGCTACGGGTTCAGGAACACAGTCCGGCCGGCCTCCTGTCGGAGACGGATCCCACAGGGAACGCCGTTGCGAGCCCGCCGGTTCGCAGCCTGTTCGTCATCGGTCCCGACACATCGGCCCGTCCCGCTTGCTTGTATTGGTTCGTCGCATCGTCGCGGTAACGCAGTCTAAACCCATGTTGGCGCGAGAGCCGCGTGGGCGCGCCACAAGCGAATGCGACGGGCGCGATAGGCCCGCCGTCGATGCCCGGACCTGATGCCAGACACCGAAGGCCACACCCTGCCCGATCCGGCCCGCGACATCCGGCATGGCCTGCCGGACGCGATCCGCATCCACCTCGGAACGCTGCTCGGCCTGACCTACGACGCGGTCGGCCCGACCCCGGCGGCCGCCTCGGATCGCTTTGCCGACTTGCTGGCCCGCCTGGACGCGGCGCTCGCCAAGGACCAGGCTTCGGGGGAGCCGGTCTCGGGGGAGGTCGAACGGGAGGCCGACTTCCGCGCCGGCCTGCTGAAGGTGGTGCCGGCCCTGCACCGCTTCGCCGTCTCGTTGACCCGAGACCCCGCCGCGGCCGACGACCTCGTGCAGGACACGCTGCTGCGGGGCTGGCGCGGACGGGCCGGCTTCACCCCCGGGTCCAACCTGGAGGCGTGGCTTTTCACGATCCTGCGCAACGTGTTCTACAGCCAGCACCGCAAGCAGGGCCGCGAGGTCGCCGACACCGACGGCAGCTATGCGGAACGGCTCACCAGCGTGCCTGAGCAGGGCGGCCACCTCGACCTGCAGGACGTGCGCGCCGCCCTCGACCGGCTCGCCCCGGTGATGCGCGAGGCGCTGGTCCTCGTGGCGATCGAGAACCTCAGCTACGAGGAAGCCGCCTCCGTCATGCAGTGCCAGATCGGCACCGTGAAGAGCCGGGTGTGGCGCGCCCGCGAGCAGCTCGCCCGGATGCTGGGCTACACCGGCGCCGAGATCGGCAACGACGGGGTGATGCTGTCGGTGACTGGGACGTCGGCCTGACGCCGCTACCAGGCTTTCCACCGACGAATACCCGTAACCGTCACATCGCCCTCTGTATTCGACAGCAAATTTGACTTAGGTGAAGGCGCCCGGGGTCGTTCCTGGGCGACATAGGACGGGTTGGGTCGATTCGTCGTCCCGGCTCAGCTCCCGTCGGTGTGACATCCCCCCGATCCATCGACGGGAGCCCCATTGCCGGATCGCCTCAGCGCCCGGTCTCGTCCGCGCGATCGGCGTCGAGCTGCTGCAGCAGCTCCGCCAGCCTCGGATCCAGCATCTCGTCGATCACCGGGTCGTAGAGCGCGCGCAACTGGCGCCCCAGCCGCGTCCGCGTCTGCGCGTCGAGGACCGGGGTCTCGCTTGAGACCGGGAAGACCCGCAGGGGTGTCGGGACGGATCGCGGGGCGGCGCGCTGATGATCGGGACCTGGCATCCCACCTACATCGGCCTGGACCGGCACCACGGCAACCACGCGCCGCCAGGAAGTCTCGGACGGCAACCGATTCCAGGGCATCGTCCGTTTGAAAGCCGGCGGCCACCTCTCGGAACGATGCTTCAGGCGTCGTCCTCCGGTGCGAACACTTCGCTCTGTTCGGCCAGCACGGCGTCGGCCTCGTCATGGGCCAGGACATCCGGATCGGCACGGCCCAGGGCCCGAGCGAGCGCGGGCTCCCAATCCGGCGGCGGGGGGCTGCCCTGCGCGATCAGGATCTCGGCCGTCCAGGCGGGCGGAGCAAGGGGTTCGGTCATGGCTGCCTCCCGTGGCGATCGCGATCCGCTGCGTCACATAGGGCGGGCGCCCGAAACGACGCGGCCCCGGAACGGAGATCGCGGTGACCTCCGCGGAGGTCAGCGCAGCCCGTGCCGGGCGATCTCCTCCGGCACCAGCTCGGCCGCGTCCTGGCGCGCTAGGATGGCGTCGAGGCCGACCGGGGTATCGTCCCAGGCATCGACGCCGACATCGCAGGAGCGGCTGGTATCGGGCAGCCAGCCGTGGCTGTGCCCGTAGAGGTGGCGGGTCTCCCGCCACAGGCCCGGCCAGGCCCGGTGCGCGTAGTGCGACAGGAACAAGCGGTGCTCCCGGCCCTGGGAATCCGGAGCCGAGATCCGGGCGCTGTCCACGGGCGGGTCCGCCCAGTGCAGGTCGAGCACGCGGTTTGAGTCGTGGTTGCCCCGGATCAGCCGCTTGGTGCCGTTGAGCTGCGCGAATAGCGCCGCGCAATGCTCCCGGCTCGCCCCCGCGGCGAAGTCGCCGAGATGCCAGACCGCGTCGTCGGGGCCGACCACGGCGTTCCAGGCCGCGACCAGGGCCGCGTCATGCGCCGCGACGCTGTCGTACCGCGCCCGGCGGTGGCGGAGGATGTGCGGATCGCCGAAATGCGTGTCCGCGGTGAAGAAGATCGCCATACCGTGAGCTGTCGCCGCGTCCGAGGGCGCCGTCCATCATGCCCGCCTTCACGTCCGGCGCCGATCGGAAGTGGATCGGGGCGGGCGCCCAGCAAGGCGCGCGCGGCATCGTGCCCGCCACCGGGGGGATCGCACCGATTGCCCCGCGCGCGGGCAGTCCCTTAATCTTCGCCGCGATGCTCGACCCCACCGCCTACGCGCACCTGCTCAACGCCGCCCGCGCGCATCCGCGCCTGGAGGCCGCCATCCGGCAGGCCGGCCCGCTCCGGATCGACCCGCCGCCGCAGGCCTGCGTGGCCGACCGCCTGTTCGTCGAGGTCGTGAACCAGCAGCTCTCGACCCAGGCCGCGGCGGCGATCTGGGCGCGGGTCGAGGCCGCCGCGACGGCGGCGGGTTCGAGCCCGCGCGGGCTGTTCGAGGCCGGAGACCCGGCACTGCTGCGGGCCTGCGGCATCTCGGGCAACAAGGTCCGCGCCCTCCAGGCGATCGTCGCCGCCGAGGCGGCAGGCCTGCTCGGGCCCGACCTCGCCGGCCTGCCGCATCCTGAGCGCGCCGCGATCCTGTGCGGCATCCGGGGCGTCGGCCCCTGGACCGCCGACATGGTCGGGATCTTCCACTTCCACGACCCGGACATCTGGCCCGAGGGCGACGTGGCGGCGGTGGGCTGCCTGCGCCGGCTCACCGGCGGCACCGACACGCGCGCCATCGCGGCGGCCTTCGCGCCGTACCGCTCGATCCTGGCCCGCACCCTGTGGCGGATCAAGGACACCGCCCCGGCGGAGCCCGCAAGTCCGCCTGCAAGTCCGCCTGCGAGCCTGCCTGCAAGTCTGCCCGCGCCCCGCCCCCGGCG
>NZ_VRVG01000212.1:0-5413 GCF_008040085.1 Methylobacterium sp. WL7
AAATCTTTTCAACAAAATCAGAGCTGACTCCGGGGTGTGTACAAAAAAGGTCGATCCATTCGAGCTAATCTGATCCGACCGCCTCCCTTTGAAAAGTTCTATTTTGAAAACGCGCTCTCTCGTTTTCAATGATTTCGTGTCTGACCGGTTTAGCTCACAGTGCACGATAAGAATTGTCATTGTTAAATTGGGCCTGACTAGCTTATATAATTTATCAATGACAATTTTGAGAGCGAAGAGGTGATTTGATAGCTCGCTTGCAAGCGGTTCTGTACGTCCAGCAGCTTGGCTACGACCTCCTCGGTCGGGGCTTGCTCGATCCCGTCGAGGGTGTTTTGCAAACTGTTCTTGGTCGCCGTGTTCGTCGTGCTGGCATTTGACAGCCGTGTCGAGGCGATGCTCAGCTGCGTGACGGTATCCTGGATACTCGGATTGGTCTGGTCGGACGACGAGAGCAGCGCGCCCGCGCGACTATTGACCCGCTGATAGGTGGCGGCGGTGTTGGCATCGCTCGTCGTCGGCAGCGCGAACGCCATGGTCGCCAAGCCGGTGAGCACGTTTTGAATTGTCGGGTCGATGGCGCGGGCGCCTGTGCCGACTTGGCCGGTCGCGCTCACTTGGATCGATTGGGTGTCGAGTGCAGCGGTCGGCACGGCCTTCGTCGGGTCCGGTGGAGTCGTGTAGGTGTTCTCGCCTTGATACCAGAGCACCGTCGTGTTCGGTGTAGGAGTGCCGTAATCCACCGGGGTCGACCCATCGTACAGGACGCGCTGGGGCGTCACCCCGTTCCTGTCTGGCCCTCCATGCGCAGAGCCGGTGAAGAATTGCGTTGCAGCGTCGGCTGTTGCGGTCACCGCCAGCGTGCTGCTGGCCGCGCCCTTAAGGGCGTTGGTCAACGTCGCAGACAAGTTCTTCATCGTGTCGGCGGCGGTCGCGCCGAGGGCGAAGCTGGTAGTCGAGCCAGAATCCGCACTGGTCGCCGCGGTCAGCGTCACGGTGGTCGAGGTGCCGTCAGGCATCTTCAACGCGAAGCTGATGCTGTCGCCGGCGGCCGGCTGGGCGGTCGGACTCTTGAGGTTCACGTTGAGGGTGGCCGGGCTGGTGGCCGAGATGGAGGCGGTGAACGCTCCGGTGGCCTTCGGCTCACTGCCCAGGGTGAAGCCGAACTTAACCCGGGTGGTGGCGTTCGATTCCTCAGTGACCAGGATCGGAACTGCGGTCGGCTCGCTCTGCGTCAGCCGGCCGTTGCCGCCTGGACCCAACTGCGCATCGACTCGCTCCTTGATAACGTCTGTGAGGCCCTCGAGCGGATTGCCATCGGCGTCGGTCGATCCGTTGAGGATCGTGTTCGCGTCGAGCACCGGCTGGGTGGTGGTATCGCCGCCGCCGAACAGGTAATTGCCCGCCGCCGACTGGTTGAGCGTGTCGAGCGCCGTCTGCAGGTTGGCGAGCGCGATCGAGCGTCCCGCCGTAGAGTTGACCGCGACGCTCTGAAGGCCGTTGTTGAGCGCCGCTCGCGCGGTGGTGCCGAGCGTCGCAACCTGGGTCAGGCTCGTGACCGCGAGGTTCGTCCGGGTCTGAGCGGCGGTGATGCCAGTCGCGTAGCCGTCGAGCGCGCTCAGGGTCGCCTGGGCGGCGAGCGCCGTGGAGCGCCCGGTGCCGAGCCCGCCATAGGTCTGCGAGACCTTTCCGCTGGAGAGCTGGTTCGACAGGTCGTTCAGCTGGTTCTTCAGCGTCAGCAGTTGCGACGTGTTCCGGTTGGCGACGTAGGAGCCGGCCGCGAAGGGTGAGATCGTCGTCATGGTCAGATCTGCAGCAGTTGGTTGAGCATGTCGCGGGCGGCGGTCAATATCCGAGCGTTGGCGCCGTAGGCCGTCTGCAGGGCGATCAGGTTCGACATCTCCTGGTCGATGTTGACCCCGGCCCCGGCGGCGAACCGGCCCTGCGCGGTCGAGAGTGCGGTCTGCTGGGTATCGTTCAGTGCATTGGCGTTCGCGGACGCGGCCCCCTGCGAGGCGATCACGTCCTGCGCGAAGCCGACGACGCTCGCCCGGTAGGGCGCGGAGACGCCGCCGATGCCGCTTGAGGACGAAAAGGTTTGCTGGTTGGACGTCAGTGCCGTGTAGATTTTGCTGGCACGGTCTCCTGAAGCGGTGGGGTCGGTCGTACTCGACCTCGTGAGGGCAGCGGTGTTGCCAACGAGGTTCGGATTGATCGAGATCCGCTGCGCGAAGCCGGTGCGCTGCGAGTTGTCGTCGAGTGAGCCGGTGTAGAGACGGGCAACAGGTGGCGGTGTGGTAGAGAGGTCGGTGAACAGGGCGATCTGCGGGTAGCCCGTAGCGGAATCCGTCGTCGCAATCGGCAAAGTTACATTTGCCTGAGCCCCTAAAATCGACGTGCCAGTTGTTATGTTTCCGATGTCGAGTGCCGCCCCGCTGGCGAGTGCAGCGGCGCTGAAGTTGCTGTTTGTGCTTTTGTCGACAGAGAGCGTCGGAAGCGTCGGATTGTTTGTTTTCAGCTTGTCGAGGACGGCCTTGATGACAGTAGCATAGGAGCCCGGGCCATCTTTGATGCTAAAGGCTGCGACATACGCGGTCCCGTCAGCTGTCTGGTCTGCTGTTATGTCCGGCGGCGGTGATGCATTAGAGGCCACGAGAATGATATTTCTCGGGATATTGTTGAGGTCTGTGACCGAAATTGTAAGGGTGTTGCCGGCCATCAAGCCGGCACCGGGTTTGTTGCCGGTTGCGGGAATCGCGCCGCTGAGGTCAATAGACGCTACGCCGCTGGTCATCGCAGCGGTCCGGGAGGAGTCGGTCAAGGAACTGGCGAGCCCCCCGGCAAGATCGTCGAGTTGCCGCTGAGCCTGCGGCAGGATCTGGTCACGCAGCTCGATCCCCGCGGTGAGGCTCGCGACGCTGGACAGGAGCGAGCTGGCCGATTGCGTATCGGTGCCGAGCTGGGCCTCGACCCCCGAGCGCAGGTTCTGCACCGAGGCGGCGGCGCCGTTGATCTGGCTCGCCAGCGCCGAGGCGTTGCTGACCACGGTGGTGCGGGCCGCCGCCGAGGTCGGGTTGGCCGACAGCTCCTGCAGCGATTCGGTGAACGTGTTCAGCGTGCCGTCCAGCGCCGCCCCGCTGCCCGGAGCCCCATAAAGCGCGTCGAGCTGGGACGCGATGCTGGCCTTGGTGCTGGTATAGGCGGCTCCCGAGGTCTCGAGCCGCAGTTGCTTGAGCGCGGCGGCGTCGAAACTGCGGGTGATCGTTCCGTTTGCGACGCCGAGGTTGTTGGTGCCTGTGGCGACCGGCGTCAGCGTCCGCTTGACGTATCCGGCCGTGCCGGCATTCGCGACGTTCTGCGAGACAACGTTGATCGCCGCCTGCGTGGCCGCAAGCCCGGCGGTCGCGTTGGAAAGTGCATTGAGCGACATAACGATGCCTCCTCAGCGATCCACCGGACGAGTGCGACTATCGGATCACGTTGAGTAGGTCAGACATCATCGTCTGAGCCGTCGACATGACCCGCGTGTTCGCAGAGTAGGCTTGCTGCGTGACGATCATCTTGGAAAACTCGGTGGCAATATCTGTATTTGACTGCTCGTTACTGGCACCCGTGATCGTGCTGTCGTTGAGGCCTGCCAAGGGCTGACCGGAATCTGCGGTCTGTAGGTAGTTGCCCTTGGAGTCGGCTCTCAATCCATCGGGATTGGCGAACTTAGCGATCCCAACGGTGGCAATCGGTACGACCGCTCCATTCGAGAAGGTACCGTTGATCTTGCCGTCAGCGCCGACAGCGACGCTCGTAAGTGTGCCGGAGTTGTTGCCGTTCTGACTGAGGGTGTTGGTCGTGACAGCCCCAGTCGTGTCGGCGTACTGAGTTAATCCACCAGAAATGTCTAAAGCCAGACCTGTAAAGGTGTAGCCGCCGATCTTCGGGTTGCCAAGATCAACGCTCCCGGCGGCTGGGCTGGTGAGCTTGCCTGTCGAGTCGAAGGAGAACTTGGTCGCTACAGGCTGCCAATTTGCGGTTCCGTTCGAGCCGGCATCATAGGACAGGGTCCAGCTTGAGGTGGTTGGATCTGTGCTCGCGTCCTTCGACCACCGCATGTTGACGGTCACCGGAGCCCCGGTGGCCGTGTACGCTGTAATGGATGGGCCAATGATGCTATTGGGTGGCACTGTTGTGGCGCTGGTATCCGGCGTCGCCGGAAGATTGGCCGCGTACTTGATTGTGGTGGTAGCCTGGGCCGGAAGGGTCGCATTGCCGACGTTGACGAGGCCTGTGCTGGTCGTCTGGCCCGTGATCGGATCGAGGTTGGTGCCCGTGAGGTACCCCCCTGCCCCGTTCATCAAGTAGCCGTCTTTGTCTTGCGCGAAGTCGCCCCGGCGCGTGTAGGCGTTGGTGCCGCTGAATGTGGATTGACCATTGGCGTCGCCGGTCTTCTGCACAACCGTGAAGAAGCCCGTTCCGCTGATCGACATATTCGTCGGGATCGTCGAGGACACGACGTTGCCGGCGATCGTGTTGGTCAGCTGGGACTGGGCCAGGACCGAACCGGCGACCTCGCGCTTCGGCGTGGTCTCGGACATCAGATCGACGAAGCTGGTGTCGACGCGCTTATAACCGGTCGTCTGTGAGTTTGCGATGTTCCCGGAGATATTACTGATGGCGTAGGACTGCGCCTGCAGGCCGGACACCGACGTTTGCAGGGCCGAAAAGAGATCCATGGCGATCCTCACTCAACATTCTTCCATGACCCTGCAATCGGCGGTCCAATAAAAAAGTGTTATCTCTCAGTATTTTAGAAAAGCTGCCCGGAGTGGGAGCCGTTCAAAGTGGAAATCTTTGCCGTGCGACGGCAAAATTTGCCCGGGTGTCCGAGGCGTAGCAGCGTGTCGTAAGCCAAAGACGATTCTGGTAAACGGGGCGCGATATCGATCGGAAATACCGGCCTTGGGCGCAACGATCAGGATCCCGGCACGCTGATGGTCTATCGACGCTGCTCAACATCGGCCGCGGTTGGCGCCGTTACGCAACACGTAGTCCCTCACCCGTGGTATGCCACCGTCGAGGAGGTGCTGCGTCGAAACGAAGGTACCCTCGCGTCGGTGAACCTGCGCCGGGTCGGTACCGCCGGCTGCTACAGTCAGCGCGTCGCGACATGCAGCGCGGCTGATCTACAGCATCGCCGACCTCCATTATCCGCGCACGTGAAGGCGGGCCGAGACCGAGGGCGGGCCGGATTTGGCCGTCTATGCCTAGCGTCTGCGCTTGTTAGAACTCACGAATGCTCGGAGTGCGGACGCAATCATCGCTCACTCGACCGTCGAGGTGACGCTGCTGCGCCAGCAGACTTCCGCCGAAGGGTGCACGTCGTGCCCTGGGCGGTGATGCTGCGCCCAAACCACGGTGC
>NZ_VRVG01000213.1:0-5338 GCF_008040085.1 Methylobacterium sp. WL7
TCGGCGCCTGGTCAAGGATTACGAGCGTTATGCCAGCACGCTGGCAGGACTTCATATGGTCGCCTTCGTCTGTCTCATGCTGAAACAGGCCGAACGACTGATGACAGGTGCATAACACGCTCTAGGATCGTAGCACAGCGGGAGCGGACGTTCAGGGAGAGCGAGATAGCTGCAATCCTGTCAGCGGCGTCAGCGGTCCAGTTTGACGATGGGAATCCTACTCGGAGTGCGACTCGCCGGTGGTGCCCTTGGCTTGCCGCCTACAGTGGGGCACGGATTGCCGAACTGACCAACCTTCACCGTGACGACATCCGAACCGAGGGTAGCATCACGTTCATGCGCCTACGGGTGACGAAGACCGGGGAACCACGGTCTGTCCCGATCCATGCGCATCTCATCGAAGAGGGCTTCATGGCCTTCGTCACAGCGGCTGGCCCTGGTCCCCTGTTCTATGATCCATCACGACACAGTGAAGGCTCAAGGACATCTCCGGGCGAGATACAGGGCCACAAACTCGGCAAGTGGGTCCGCTTGACTGTCAAGCTAGATCCGGGCGTCGATCCGAACCACGGATGGAGGCATACTTGGAAGACGCGAGCCTTGGGGGCCGGCATCGAAGAACGCCTGCGGGATGCAATCACCGGTCATCGCGTTTCATCAGTTGGCAGACGATACGAAACGCCGACCCTGACGATGCTGGCAGACGCAATGCGCAGCTTCCCACGCTACATCATTGGAACTGTATGAGAAAACGGGCCATAGCCACTGCCAAACACATCGTTCCCCAACCTATCAGATGGGCCCTACTTCTTCGAAGCCAATGTTACGATGTAATCTAAGAGCTGAAATCCATAATATATAATCAATACCGTGAAGAAAGCAGTTCGGGCCAGGTTTCCAATCGTCTTAATCGCCATATTGAAGGACTGGATAGAAACTTCCTTTGGACTTAAGAGAAGCCGCTTCTGCTTCGACCATACAGAAACACTAATCTTCTCGTCCAAGTCATTGAACAGGACGAGATCAGAAACGAATGAGCGAGCTTCTTTAAGTTCTTCGTCGTTGACAAGGTCTCTTTTCAGCACCTCACCTACCCATTGCGGACCGTGACCACCGATAGATTTACAGAAACGTTCCATCTGACCGACTGGGACCACGAAAACGTCCGCTCGCCTGAGTGAGCCAAGCAAGTTCGTAAGCTGCTTAGCCGGATCGCCAGAGGGAACAGCGTTAATACCGGCGTCTTTAATCGCATCCCAGGGAGAAGCCTCGCGCATGATAACTGACAGCGCGGTGAGCTTCTCCTTGGGAACGATCTCGTTATCTCGTATCTCTGCAAGGATAGCCTGAACACGATCCTTGAAACCGGCGCCTAACAACCAAGACTTCTTACTCTGTATCACAGTTCTTATGTTCGAAACAGCGCGCCGGTATTCTTCCCAATCTCGGCCGGAAGCTTCAATGATACCCTTCAACGCGTTGTCGCTAGCAAATATGTCAATATCTACTACCGCGCGAACCGGAACGTGCAATGCCGTCAGAGCGCGCACGATTACAGCAATACGATCTTTGCCGCCAGCATATGTATAGAATGTAGACTTACCAGTGATTGATTGGGCGTCCGCCAACGCTTCATAAAAACGACAATCCCCGTCTGCCTCCGTCACCACCACTTGATTGTGGAATAAACCATTCAATACATTCGAATACCTTAGAATCGGGTCTTTCCATAACTCAGCGATGCGCTCATTCGACAAATAAGTTGCTCGGCAGTATTCTCCACTTCGATCCAGTCTTACTACAGAGACCCGATCCGGAAACTTACTGAGCAATCCCTGTATAACATCGTTGCTATGGGTAGAAATAAATACCTGCTTTTGATAATCCGACCCAGAGGATATAATCTCTCCGACAGCTCTAGCCTGAGGAGGATGTAGAAACGCCTCCGGTTCATCAACAAGAAGAACAGAATGACTGCCAGTCCAAACCCGCAACACAATCGATGTAAAGCTCCTAAATCCATCACCCTGGGTCTCAAGAGTTTCAAGCTCCTCAACTTTGTCGAGGTACGTCCTTGAAGTAACAGTTTCACTACCTTCTAGCGTCGGTCGGATTCCGACATATAAGGGTATCGTCCTCCCAGGACTGCGATGTATTACTAAATCTAGGCCAAAGAACTGGCGGAATAACCCACTTACCTCAACTTCTTTGTCTGAGTCAGAATACAACCCGTGGATAGGGTGGGATCCAGACCTGAGTTTAATCGAGTCAAACGCCTGGACCGGGTTAGAGTCGGCCAAGCGGGTTTCGGTGTTAAGCAGAGATACGAAAACACCAGTGAGGGGCCCTAGCTTCTGCGCGTCTTGCTTCCAGCCGTTTTCAACATCTCTTAGAGAGGTGTGATGGTACTCGCTGTCACCCCAGTAGAAGTAACCGTCTTTCTTACTTCTATATGGCGCCACCGTTTTAGCTAACAGACCGTCATCGCCGACTCTCTGTATCGTAAGCGACTTTATTGACTTCGTGTCACACGGTCCGCTCTCTATCAGCCTCTCGATCTCCTTAAGGCTCAAACTTTTACCAGAGTTATTGGGTCCCACTAAAACTACTATGCTATTATCTTTTAGACTTAAAATAGCACCACCGTGGAACTCTAAGTTATTTACGTAAACACCGGCGTATCTTTGTTCAGACATTAAATACTTACCCGACCGAAAGACAATACTACTGATACAGGAGATTTAGCGCGAACTCAACTTTTCGCTCGAGTAAGATATTCACCACATTGTTGAAAGGCGCCCTGGGCGCCTTGTTTGATTATACGCTAGCAGCACAGTGGCGCGAGACAGTTCCGCCACCCTAACGGCGTCTTATTTGGGTTGCCGGCACTATTGCGAGACGCTATGGTGACAGGGTCTAGAACCATAAGAGACGGATGCCCCGCTGATGGCTACCTACGGTTACGCCAGAGTGAGCAGTTCATCACAGAGCCTAGCCATTCAGCAAGAGGCGCTAAGGAGTGCGGGTTGTGATGTCATTCGATGCGAGAAGGCGACGGGCACGAAGCTGGAAGGTCGGACCGAACTGGAAACAATCATACAGTTCGCGAGAGCCGAGGATTCTATAACAGTTACACGGATCGACCGACTTGCCAGATCGGTGGGAGACCTCGCGGCTATCGTGTCCCGGCTTGAGGCAAAGGGCGTGTCCCTAAAGGTGCTTGAACAGCCGGTCGATACGTCCACGGCCGCCGGACGGTGCTTCCTACAGATGCTTGGGGTGTTCGCTGAGTTTGAGACAGCGATCCGGCGTGAACGACAGTTGGAAGGCGTCGCGAAGGCTAAGGCGGAAGGCGTCTACAGAGGCCGCAAGCCATCCATCGACGGGGATCGGATCAAGGCACTCGCGTCGCAGGGCATGGGAGCAACTGCCATAGCCAAGGAACTGAATGTGGCGAGAGCATCTGTCTACCGGTTGCTGAACGGTGCGCCAGGAGGATCAGCCGGTCGATAGATAGCAGCAGCAGCAGCCTACGGGGCATCATCCATCCCGGAGGAGTGGTTCACGCAGTTGGCCTGGAATGCACGGTTGGCCGACGTGGCGAACCAGCTATTCAGCGCCAGCATCAGGGCGTGACGATTTCGAAGTCTATGCCCCCATGCTCCCATGTTGCGTCCCATTCACCGCCATCCTCGAATCGGAAGCCGAAGCACAGCGCCCAATCCATCCAATCCGTCTGTTCCTGCCATTCGTAAAACTCACCGGTATCCGCAAATGCCCGGTCGAACGTCATCTGAAACTGCGCGTAGGCTGAGATAACGGGGATAGGGCCATTCTCGAAACTGACTGAGGAAAGTTCGATGGCTTGCGCCTGGATGACGCCCCTGGGGTTCAGAAGACCACCGTCGTAATGCTCAGGCTCAGGTTCGATCCTAGCGTAGAGCAGGGGTTCGATGGTGCGTCTGACGAAGCTCCACTGATTATTAGGCCATGATCTACGCTTTCCACGATCCTTCCATAGTCCCTCGCACTGAATAAGGGTGGGTATAAGTATAGGGGCGGGATCCTCAGAAAGGTCGGGCGAACCGTTCTTGAGGCGGGCCATTACGGAATGGGTATGCATAGCCGGACTATAGCACAGTCTGGCACCATTTCATCCAGCGCCGTTAGACATAACCGCCGGATACAATCCCACCTGTTTCACAAAACTATCGAACCGTAACCGCAGCCTTGATACTCTCGTAATCGGAGCGTTTCAGGACACGGCGCGTGAGAAGTTCATCCGGGGACGTGTAGGGGCGGAACTCGATGATCCTCTTACCGATCATCCCGGCTCCAAGGCCGTTTAGCTGCTCCACGGAGGCTGTGTTTAGATCGATGCTCCCACCAGTCGCTGCCGATGGATCATTAGCGGCTCCTTGGGTACTGTCCGTCCTCCCGTTCGGGTTAGACGCACTCTCCCTTTGGGCTACGGGAGCATCAGGTTCGACCGGGGCCTTTGGAGTAGGCGGCTGATCGGTTGGAGCGGTAGCGTACGGTGCTGAGCCTGTAGGTACCGTTTCAACCATCCCTGAACTGGAAGTCGATCCGGGTGTGATGGTTCGGATCGGTTGCCCCTTTGCATCCAGTCCGGTTCGCTCCTGTTGGGATAGGGGAGCGACGGTTGATGCCCGCTTTTCCTGTGCCACCTGCGGGCGAGGGCCATACCCGATCCAGAGCGAAGTGAGCACGACCGAGACCACCGCCAAAGCTGCACTGATGAACAGCGTGGATCGAATCATTCCCTCTCCCATTCAGTTGGCCGCATGATGCCTCAAGGGCACGGTGCCTTCGCAACATGATCCGCGCTTTCTCAGGGATTGGGCCAGACGGTTCAAGGGTCGCCAGGGCACAACCCTACAACTGTTATGCGCTTCACCTGACGATGGATCATGGGCCGATCCCTGAGAACCCGGTCCATCACCCAAGGGCTGCCAACCAATCCCCGTCCTGCGGGAAAACGAGATGTCTGAGAAGGGCTTCGTATTGGAAGCGCGTCTCTATCTGATCTAAAAGGATCAGGTGGCGTGAGAGGATGACAGCTTCTGTGATCGACGCCATGTGTTGCGGCTTAATCCGGCCGTCCTCATCGATGTAGTCTCCGGTAACACTTGCCATTTCGTCCAGTTCATGTGCCAGGCGCCGGTATTCCTTGGCTTTCTCTCCACCATACAGATAGTAACGACGGTCTGCTTCATTCGCCGCCCTAAACAACATCATTCGCAAATCGTACGTAGATTCGCTAATACCGACATATCGATTTTTAGGAATATTTACTGAAATAAGCTCGTAGTTGGGG
>NZ_VRVG01000214.1:0-5261 GCF_008040085.1 Methylobacterium sp. WL7
GGGCGGCGCGACGGGGCGGGTTTCACACCTGTCGCCACTCTTCCGGATACGGCGCTCCCCTCTCCCGACCCCCTTCGGGGGCCACCCTCCCCCGCGGAGGGGGGAGGGAGCGCGCGCGTTGCAGTTGCGCGTGACAACCAAAGCACCGCCCCCACCGGCGACGTCCACGCCAGCCCGTCGGTGCGTCAGCTCGCCCGCGAGCTCGGGATCACCCTCGACCGGGTGCCCGCCACCGGCCCCAAGGGGCGGATCCTGCGGGAGGATTTGCACGCCTTCGTCAAGGCGGCGTTCCAGGCCCCGGCCCAGGCGCCGGCCGCGCCCTCGGGCATCGGCGCGGGCCTGCCGCCCTGGCCGCAGGTCGACTACGAAAAATTCGGTCCGGTGCGGCGGGAGCCCCTGTCGCGGATCCAGACCATCTCCGGGGCCAATCTCAGCCGCAACTGGCTGACGATCCCGCACGTGACCAATTTCGACCGAGCCGACGTCACCGAGATCGAGGCGTTCCGGGTCGGGCTCAACGCGGAGACGCGCACGCCGCCGGCGCGGGTCACCATGGTGGCCTTCCTGATCAAGGCCGCCGCCCTGGCACTGCGGGCCTATCCGCGCTTCAACACCTCCCTGGAGGGCTCCGACCTCGTCCTCAAGGACTACGTCCATGTCGGCTTCGCGGTGGACACCCCGAAGGGCCTGATGGTCCCGGTGGTACGCGACTGCGACCGCAAGGGACTGATCGCGATCGCCACCGAGATGGCGGCGCTCGCCGACAAGGCCCGGGCCGGCAGCCTCGCGGGCTCGGAGATGCAGGGCGGGTGCTTCTCGGTGTCGTCGCTCGGCGGCATCGGCGGCGACGGCTTCACCCCGATCATCAACGCCCCCGAGGTCGCGATCCTGGGCGCGGCGCGCTCGCGCACGGAGGCGATCTGGGACGGCAAGGCGTTTCAGCCGCGGCTGATCCTGCCGCTCAGCCTGTCCTGGGACCACCGGGTCGTGGACGGCGTCGCCGCCGCCCGCTTCCTCGGCCACATCGCGTCGGTCCTGTCGGATTTGCGCCGGGCGCTGCTGTGACGGCGACGACGGGTATGCGACGCGCCTCCCTGTGCGGGCTCGCGGATCGGCACATCGCCGGACCGAGCGCGGGTCCCCTCTCCCGTGCGGGAGAGGGACGGGGTGAGGGATGCGCCGCATCCGGAAAGACCTGGCCCCTCACCCCAGCCCTCTCCCGGACGGGAGAGGGGGCGCGTCGCGCCTTCGGAGAGACGTGGTCGCACCACCTTGGCCTCTGTCGGGGCTAGAAGGCCCTGCCATCCTCGATGCCTACCGCCCATCCCAACAGACTGTGATCGCCGCCGCCATGCCCGAGACCCGCGAGATCCGCGTCCCCGATATCGGCGACTTTTCCGGCGTGCCGGTCATCGAGATCCCGGTGGCGCCGGGGGAGACAATCGCCCGCGACCAGACCCTGCTCATCGTCGAATCCGACAAGGCGACCCTCGACATCCCCGCCCCGGTCGCCGGCCGCCTGGTGGAGCTGCTGGTCGGCCTCGGCGACACCGTCTCGGCCGGCACCCTGATCGCCCGCGTGGCCGTGGAGACGGCGGATACGGCGCCCGTCGCGGCGCCTGCGGTCGCGCCGGCGGAGGAATCCTGCGACATCCTGGTGATCGGCGGCGGACCCGGCGGCTATGCGGCGGCGTTCCGGGCCGCAGATCTCGGGCAGACCGTGATCCTGGTGGAGCGGGAGGCGACGCTGGGGGGCGTCTGCCTGAATGTCGGCTGCATCCCCTCGAAGGCGCTGCTGCACGTGGCCGCCGTCACCGAAGAGGCCGGGCGGCTTGCCGCCCACGGGATCGGTTTCGGCGCACCGACGATCGACCTCGACAAGCTGCGGGCGTTCAAGGCCGGCACCGTGCGGCGCCTGACCGACGGGCTCACCCAGATGGCGCGCCAGCGCAAGGTCGCGGTCGTGCGCGGCACCGCGCGCTTCACCGGGCCGAACGCGGTCTCGGTGGCTTTGCAGGCGGGCGGCAGCCGCGCCGTCGGGTTCCGGAGCGCCATCGTTGCGGCGGGCTCGTCGCCGGTGTCCCTGCCGATGCTGCCGGACGACCCGCGCGTCGTGAACTCCACGGGGGCCCTGGAGCTGCCGTTCGTGCCCCGTCGCCTGCTGGTGATCGGCGGCGGCATCATCGGCCTGGAGATGGCCACCGTGTACAGCGCGCTCGGCGCCCGGGTCGACGTGGTCGAGCGCCTGCCGAACCTGCTGGAGGGGGTGGACCGGGACCTCGTGGCGGTCTGGACCAAGCGCAACGCCCACCGGTTCGACCGGGTCCTGACCGGCGCGGAGGTGGTCTCGGCGACCGCCACCCCCGAGGGCATCGCCGTGACGCTCGCGGGCGCGGCGGAGCCGGTCGTGTACGACCTCGTGCTCCAGGCCGCGGGCCGGCGCCCGAACGGCGACGCGCTCGGCCTCGACGCGGCGGGCGTCGCGGTGGAGCGGGGCTTCGTGCCGGTGGATTCGCAGATGCGCACCGGCGTGCCGCACATCCTGGCGGTGGGGGACCTCGTCGGGCAGCCCATGCTGGCCCACAAGGCGGTGCACCAGGGCCACGTCGCCGCCGAGGTGGCGGCCGGCCACAGGGCCGGGTTCGACGCCGCGGTGATCCCGTCGGTGGCCTATACCGACCCCGAGATCGCCTGGGCCGGCCTCACCGAGACCGCCGCGAAGGCCGCCGGCCGGGCGGTCGAGGTGGCGCGCTTCCCCTGGGCCGCCTCGGGCCGGGCCATCGCCAACGGCGCCGATTACGGCCTGACCAAGCTGCTGTTCGACCCGGAGACCAAGCGGATCGTCGGCGGCGCCATCGTGGGGCCGAGCGCGGGCGACATGCTCGGCGAGATCGTGCTCGCCATCGAGATGGGCGCCGACGCCACCGACATCGGCCGGACGATCCACCCGCACCCGACGCTCGGCGAGACCATCGGGCTCGCGGCCGAGGCGGCGCTCGGCCTCTGCACCGACCTGCCGCCCGCGCGCCGGTAGCACGCGGGCGCTCGCCGCCGAAGTGGATACCGGTTCGGCGTAAGCGAACGCGTTGCATCAAAGACTGAGAGCCGTTCCCGGTTGCAACGCGACCGGGAACGGCTCTAGCCTCGACCCAAAGGCCGAGGTTGGGTAAACGTTCGCCCGCGAGGCCGGACGCGCCCGACGCGGCGTCAGACCAACAGGACGCCTCCACCCGGGGGGATTCGGGCCGAGACGATGCGGTGGACCGAATTACGCTCTCCGGGGATTCCCGATGCCCAGACTCACCTTCGCCGCCCTTGATCCGCGGGCGGTCCGGCGCTGCGTCGCCTTCCTGGTCCGGCGGGACTGGGCGCTCCATCTCGGCCTCGCGGCGGCGCTGGCGGGCCTTCCGATGAGGCCGTCGGCCGTCGCCGCGGAGGCTCCGGCCGCGACCCAGCCGCAGGCCGCGCTGATCGCCGCGCTGCAGGGCCGCGTGCTGGCGGCGCACAGCGCGACCCTGGCGCTGGAGAGCTGGTGCGCCGACCACAAGCTCGCCGGCGACCCGCACCTCGTCGCCCGGCGCATGGACGTGGCCGACAAGCCCCTCAGCGCCGCCCAGCGCACCCGCCTCGCGATCGGCCCCGACGAGCCGGTGCGCTACCGCCGGGTCCGGCTGGCCTGCGGCGACCGGGTGCTGTCGGAGGCGGACAACTGGTACGTCCCGGCGCGCCTGACCCCTGAGATGAACGCGACCCTGGAGGGTACCCGCACGCCCTTCGGCCGGGTGGTGCGCCCCCTGGAGCCGACCCGGCAGACCATCGCGGTCCGCCCCTTCGCGCAGCCGGCTGCGCCCGGCCCCGACGACAAGCTGTTCGAGATCGACGCGGTGCTCTCCACCGGGGCCGGGCAGCCGTTCTGCGAGGTCGCCGAGACCTATCTGGGCGGTGCGCTGCCCGAAGCGTCGCGGTAAGAGGGCGTCCCACAGGTTCGGTTCGGGAGGGATGAGGATGCGGCGTACGGTCTTGCGTGCGGTCTCGGGAGTGCTCGCGGCTCTGGCGGCCGGCGGCCCGGCCCTGGCCGCCGATCCCGCGGGCCTCTGGCTGACCGAGACCGGCAGCTCCCGGGTGAAGGTCACCCCCTGCGGCGGCGGCTATTGCGGCACCATCGTCAGCGCCCCCGGCAAGGCGCTGGACGCCAAGAACCCGGACCCGGCCCTGCGTGGCCGCAGCGTCGTCGGCGTGCAGATCCTCAACGCCCCCCAGGCGGACGGATCGGGCTACAGCGGCTCGCTCTACAACCCGAACGACGGGAAGACCTATTCCGGCGCGCTGCGGCTGACCGGCCCGAACGCCCTCGAAGTCTCGGGCTGCGTGATGAGCGTGTTCTGCAAGCGCCAGACCTGGACGCGGGTGAACTGACCCGCGCTCACGGTGACGCAGTCGCGGTCCCGCGACGGATCAATTGCGCACGACCGAAGCTTCCTTCTCCACAGAGACAGGAACCTTCATGACCCGGATGATTCTCGCCGCCGCCCTCGCGACCTGTTTGGTCGGACCGGCCTCCGCCCAAGTGATCGAATCCCCCACCGGCACCGTGGTGGTCGTGCCGCCCGGCGCCCCCGGGGTGGTGACGCCGCAATCGAACGCCACCGGTGCCGAGGGCGCCCTCACCTACTCGCCGACGGGACGGCCGGCGGACTCGATCTCCAACGATTCCGCCGCGGCCGGCAACGCCAACCAGCCCTCGCAGGTCGCCCCCCAGGGCGGCGGCGGCGGGAAGTAGGACGCATCACTTCGCCCCGGACGCAGGTTTTGCGTTTGGGGCGAGGTTGCCATCGCGCGCGGCCTTGGGTCCCTTCGCCGCGCCTACAATGACGGTGAGGTCGCGGCCGACCGGCGGATATCCAAACCTTTCACCTCATCCCTACGCCGTGCGCACGTCGTCTTCGGCGAAGCGCGCTCCTCCCCCTTGTGGCTACCGCCGACACCCGTTTCGGTCAGAGTCGTGGTTCTGCCGCTGGCGCAGGAGGCGCGGGTCCCCTCTCCCGAGCGGGCCAGCGGATTCACATTTCGCGTTTGGGATCACCGTCCGATCGACGGGTATGGCACTCCAGAACGACCCCGCGCCTTCCCTCCCCCCTCTGCGGGGGAGGGTGGCCCCTGCGTCAGCAGGGGTCGGGAGAGGGGAGCCCGGCTTCCGGGTGAAGCAGAGCGGGCGTGAGGGCGAGCGCCCTATCCTGCATCGTCGCTCCCCTCTCCCGACC
>NZ_VRVG01000215.1:0-5038 GCF_008040085.1 Methylobacterium sp. WL7
GGTGGTGAGGGTTGCGGTCACCCGCGTGCAGGAAAGCCGGAATGACTTGGTGGGTCCTAAGCAACCCGAAGCTTCGATCTTCTGAAGCGTAAGAACTTAAGTGATCACCGACTGCCACAAGCGGATTTTCTGATCTCTCACTCATCCTGCGGTGCTGCGCAGCAGCCTAGAAAGAGCCCGCCAGGGATCACCGTGACCTCTGGAGATCTCCTTCGAGGCCTACTCTGTGGCACCGCAGGATGAGGGGGAGGTTGGGACGATCAGCAAACATATTCGGCGCGTCGCCGACGTCCTCCTCCAGCGGAGACCGGATCGCCCGTCAGGACTTCCAAGGGTAAGCGGTGAGGAACCGCCCCTGCGTAGCGCTGGCGACTTCCCAAACGCTGCGGAGCGACATGACACGTCGATCCGGTGCTTCCAGGGGGCCTTCGAAGACGCGGCGCGGCAGGCCGAGGGGAACCACCACGGCGCGCCCCGGCCAATGATCGACCGCGTGTCTCACCAGATCACCCGCGAGCCGTTCGGGCTCCTCCGCGGCATAGCCGAAGGCCAGCAGATACTTGGCTTTGGAGGCGCCGTCGGTATGCAGAGGGTTGAGCAGGTAGCTGACGATCTTGGGCCATTCGACGGTCCAGACGATCGCTTCGACGTCGGCGGTCACACCGGGGCGCGCTCGACGAGTCTGATGTCCCCGGGCCGAACCGTCGCAAGCGCGCCGACGGGTGTCGGAAACTCGACCACGTAGGCCTCACCGTCGCGATAGACGCCGACGATGGTTCCCTCCGTGCCCGGTGCCAGCACATCGCCATCGTCGCTGGTCGCAGCCGTCATCAATGCAACCCGGTCGAGATCCCGAAGATCCGACCGCGATGCGTCCTGCCGAAACTGGTAGGCGAATTCCAGCGTCATGGCAGCATGATAGGCGCGCGCCGGGATTGCGCAAGCACCGTTTCCGAAGACCAAGCTGAAGACTATCGGTCTCCCGAGAGCCGGCGTCACTAGTCTTTCCCCCCCGCAGCCTCATCCTGAGGCGCCGAAGCGAAGCAGAGGCCTCGAAGGAGGCCTCCAGCCAGCAACGCAATCCCTGGAGGCCTCCTTCAAGTCTGCTGCGCAGCACCTCAGGATGAGGTTGAGGTTTGGGATCGCACAGTCAGAAACGCAGCTGAGACCCGCGACCCTGCTTTTAATCGCGCAAGACTAAGTAGCTTCGGCCGTCAGGCGACCCGCCGCATCACCAAACTCGCATTCGTCCCACCAAACCCAAACGAGTTCGACAGCACCACGTCCACCTGCTTGCGCTTCGCCTCGAACGGCACGAGGTCGATCTTGGTCTGGACGGAGGGGTTGTCGAGGTTGAGCGTCGGCGGGATCACGCCGTCGCGCAGGACGAGGATCGAAAAGATCGCCTCGACCGAGCCGGCGGCGCCGAGCAGGTGGCCGACCGAGCTCTTGGTGGAGGACATCGTCGCGTTGGCGGCGGCATCCCCCAAAAGACGCTCCACGGCCTTCAGCTCCAGCTCGTCGCCCATGGGCGTCGAGGTGCCGTGGGCATTGATGTAGCCGATCTCGGCGGGCGAGATGCCGGCGCGCTTCACGGCCGCGGTCATGCAGCGGAAGGCGCCGTCGCCGTCCGGGGACGGGGAGGTGATGTGGTAGGCGTCGCCCGAGAGGCCGTAGCCGACCACCTCGGCGTAGATCTTGGCGCCCCGGGCCTTGGCGTGCTCGTACTCCTCGAGCACGACGATGCCGGCGCCCTCGCCCATGAGGAAGCCGTCCCGGTCGCGGTCGTAGGGGCGGGAGGCCTTCTCCGGGGTGTCGTTGAAGCCGGTGGTCAGCGCCCGGCAGGCCGAGAAGCCGGCGATCGACAGGCGGTTGACCGGCGATTCGGCCCCGCCCGCCACCATCACGTCGGCGTCGCCGAGCGCCACCAGGCGGCTCGCGTCGCCGATGGCGTGGGCGCCGGTGGAGCAGGCCGTGACCACGGCGTTGTTCGGGCCCTTGAGCCCGTAGGCGATCGAGACCTGGCCGGAGGCGAGGTTGATGATCCGGCCCGGGATGAAGAACGGCGAGATCCGGCGCGGGCCCTTCTCGTGGAGGGTGATCGCGGCGTCGTAGATGCCGCCGATGCCGCCGATGCCGGAGCCGATCAGCACGCCGGTGGCGCACTGGTCCTCGTGGCTCTTGGGGTGCCAGTTGGCGTCCTTCAGGGCCTCGTCGGCCGCCGCCATCGCGTAGACGATGAACGGATCGACCTTGCGCTGCTCCTTGGGCTCCATCACCGCGTCGGGGTTGAAGGTGCCGTCGGTGCCGTCGCCGAACGGGACCTGCGCGGCGACCCGGCAGGGCAGGTCGGCGGATTCGAAGCCGCGGATCGGGCCGGCGCCGCTGTCGCCCGCGATCAGCCGGCTCCAGGTGTGCTGCACCCCGCTGCCGAGCGGCGTGACCATCCCCAGACCCGTGACCACCACCCGCCGCATGCTACCTGTCCCGTCTCAAGAACCGTCTTGGGACGCGCTCCCCCCGCCGCCATCGACGCCGGCCCGGTGCCGGAGCGCATCTCGAACAACCGATCGCGGCCGGATCGGTGCCACCGAACCGCGAAACGCAGAACGGCGCGGGGGCTGCTTCGCCTCACCCGCGCCGCGTGAAACCGAATCCGGCGCCTCAGGCGGCCGAGTTCTTTTCCAGGAACTTCACCGCGTCGCCGACCGTCTGGATGGTCTCAGCGGCGTCGTCCGGGATCTCGACGTTGAATTCTTCCTCGAAGGCCATGACCAGCTCGACGGTGTCGAGGCTGTCGGCACCGAGGTCGTCGATGAAGTTGGCGCTCTCGACCACCTTCTCGGGCTCGACGCCCAGATGCTCGACGACGATCTTCTTCACGCGCTCAGCGATATCGCTCATCGGTCTTCCGTCCTCGTCCTTTTGGTCTGTCAGTCTTCTCGGGGTGCCGTGGCCGCGCCGCGCCCCTTCGGGCTTGTTGGCGAGCCGGTGTCGATCGCGCGTGTTTCGAGGTGAACTGGGAGGGCCCCGCCGGGGGGCCTTGGACTGAAAACCCGCTGAACCGTCAACCCCCTGTACGGCTGCGGGGCGTGGTAGCACAGGGTTCCCGCCCTGGCGAGAGCCGTTCAGAATCCCTTCATCGGTGTGGCCCGCGCGTGTCTAAGACATCGCTTCGGGCCTAGAACATCGCCATGCCGCCGTTCACGTGCAGGGTGTGGCCGGTGACGTAGGCCGCTTCCGCGGACGACAGGTAGATGCAGGCGGCGGCGACCTCCGCGCCCTCGCCCAGCCGCCCGGCCGGCACCCGGGCGAGGATGCCCTCGCGCTGCTTCTCGTTGAGCGCGTCGGTCATCGGCGAGCTGATGAAGCCCGGCGCGATGCAGTTGACCGTGATCCCGCGCGAGGCGACCTCGGCGGCGAGCGCCTTGGTCATGCCGACCAGGCCGGCCTTGGCGGCGGCGTAGTTGCCCTGGCCGGGATTGCCGGTCGAGCCCACCACCGAGCCGATGTTGACGATCCGTCCGGAGCGGCGGCGCATCATGCCCTTCACCGCCGCGCGCGAGAGCCGGAAGGCCGCGGTGAGGTTGACGGCGAGCACCTGCTCCCACTCGTCGTCCTTCATCCGCATGAACAGGTTGTCCCGGGTGATGCCGGCATTGTTGACCAGGATGTCGAGGGGCCCGATCGCCGCCTCGGCCGCCGGCACCAGGCCCTCCACCGAGTCCTTGTCGGAGAGGTCGGCCGCCACCGGACTCGCCCGCTCGCCGAGTTCCGCGGCCAGGGCCTCCAGCGCCGCGGGCCTCGTGCCGGACAGCGCCACGGTGGCGCCCTGGGCGTGCAGCCCCCGGGCGATCGCCTGGCCGAGGCCGCCGGTGGCGCCGGTCACGAGGGCTTTCCGGCCGGTGAGATCGAACATGCGGGACTCCCTTTGTCCTAGAGCGTGAACGCCGCCACGTCCGCGGGCGTGCCGACGGCCGCGGCGCGGGCCTGGGGCGCGATGCGCTTGACCAGGCCGGTGAGCACCTTGCCGGCGCCGAGCTCGTAGAACTGGTCGGCCCCCGCGGCCGCCATGGCGGCGACGCTCTCGCGCCAGCGCACCGTGCCGGTGACCTGCTCGACCAGGGCGGCCCGGATCGCGTCCGGCTCCGCGACCGGGGCCGCGGTCACGTTGGCGTAGAGCGGCACCCGGGGGGCGTTCAGGGTCACGGCGGACAGCGCCTGCGCCATCGCGGCGGCGGCGGGCGCCATCAGGCGGCAGTGGAACGGGGCGGAGACGTTGAGCATCACGGCGCGCTTGACCCCGCGCTCCGTGGCGATGCCGACGGCGCGCTCCACGGCCGCCCGGTCGCCCGACAGCACCACCTGGCCGCCGCCGTTGTCGTTGGCGACGTCGCAGGCCGCGCCGTCCGATTCGAGCGAGGCCGCCTCGGCGATGCCGCGGGCCGCCTCGACATCGGTGCCGATCAGGGCCGCCATCGCGCCCACGCCCGGCGCCACCGCCGCCTGCATGGCCTCGCCGCGCAGGCGCAGCAGCCGGGCCGCATCCGCGATCGACAGGCTGCCGGCGGCCGCGAGCGCCGCGTACTCGCCGAGCGAATGCCCGGCCACGCAGGCGACGTCCCGGGCGAGGTCGAGGCCGCGCTCGGCCTCCAGCACGCGCAGGACCGCGAGGCTCGCCGCCATCAGGGCCGGCTGGGCGTTGGTGGTGAGGGTCAGGTCCTCGACGGGCCCGTCGAACATCAGCCGGGAGAGCGGCTGGGACAGGGCGTCGTCGACTTCGTCGAGCACGGCCCGCGCCTGCGGGAACGCGTCGGCCAGCGCCTTCGCCATGCCGACCGCCTGGCTGCCCTGGCCGGGAAAGATGAGTGCGCGCATGGCTTGTCTTGATCGCTCTCGCCGGGCGGCGCGCGAACGCCGCCCGTGTCGGCCGAAACTCTCGAATGGGGCGCGCACTCGCACCCGGGGCAGCGGGTGTCAACAATGCGTCGCACAATCCGCCACCCGCCCGGACCCTGCCCGCCGCGAAGCCCCGCAG
>NZ_VRVG01000216.1:0-5007 GCF_008040085.1 Methylobacterium sp. WL7
GCTCCACTGCTTGATGTTGCTATGATCTACTGGAAGCTAGGTAAGCTTGACGACGCAAAGAATGCGTTGACAGATCATTTGATTGATCATCGAAAGAATTTTGGTCACCCGCAGCATGAGGTCTATGTTCGTCATTTGTCATCTGAACTTGGGTGTGGCGAATTAAATGTTGCCTAAGAATTTAATCTCGCGCAATCTGCGCTATAGGATTGCAAAAAATGCTCAATTTTTTGCAATCCTATAGCTTTTTAGGTAGCGCCCCTACACCGTCCCCACCACCATCAGCGCGAAGGCGTAGATCAGCGCCACCTCCTCCAGCCGGTCGAAGCGGCCGGCCGCGCCGCCGTGGCCGGCTTCCATGTTGATGCGCAGGAGGATCGGGCCGCCGCCGGTCATGGTGGCGCGCAGGCGGGCGACCCATTTGGCCGGCTCCCAGTAGGTCACCCGCGGGTCGGTGAGGCCGCCCAGCGCCAGGATCGCCGGATAGGCCTTGGCGGCGACGTTGTCGTAGGGCGAGTACGACAGGATCGTCTCGAACGCCGCGACGCTCTCGGCCGGGTTGCCCCATTCGGGCCATTCCGGCGGGGTGAGCGGCAATTCCGCGTCCAGCATGGTGTTGAGCACGTCCACGAACGGCACGTCGGCGACGATGCCGGCGAACAGCTCCGGGGCGAGGTTGGCGACCGCCCCCATCAGCATGCCGCCGGCCGAGCCGCCATGGGCGACGATCCGCTTCTCCGCCGTGTAGCCGGCCGCGATCAGCGCCCGCCCGCAGGCGATGAAGTCCGTGAAGGTGTTGGGCTTCTTCTCGCGCTTGCCGTCGAGGTACCAGCGCCAGCCCTTCTCGGTGCCGCCGCGGATATGCGCGATCGCGTAGACGAAGCCGCGGTCGACCAGGCTCAGCAGGTTCGTGCGGAACCCGGACGGCATCAGCGTCCCGTAGGAGCCGTAGCCGTAGAGGAGCAGCGGCGCCGAGCCGTCGAGCGCCAGGTCCCGGCGGTGCAGGAGCGAGATCGGCACCTGCTCGCCGTCCGGGGCGGTGGCGAACAGCCGGCGGGTCACGTAGGCGGCCGGATCGTGCCCGGACGGCACGGCCTGGCGCTTGCGCAGGGTCCGGCCGCGGCTGTCGCAGGCATAGTCCCAGGTCTCGGACGGCGTCGTCATGGACGAGTAGACGAAGCGGATCGTCGCCGTGTCGAACGCGTGGCCGCCCCGCAGGCCCAGCGCGTAGGCCTCCTCGGCAAAGGCCACCGTGTGCTCGCCGTCATCGGCGAGGTCGCGCACGATGATCCGCGGCCTTGCGTTCTCGATCTCGAGGCGGACGAGGTGGCTGGCCAGCAGGTGCAGGTGGCGGATCATCACCCCGGGCCGGTGGGGCACGAGGTCGGTCCAGTGGGCCCGGCCCGGGTCGTCGAGCGGCGCGGTGACGATCTTGAAGTCCTCGGCGCCGTCCGCGTTGGTGCGGATGTAGAGCCGGTCGCCCCGGTGCTCGACGTCGTAGATCAGCAGCGGCTCGCGCGCCTGCACCAGGCGCAGGGCGGCCGACGGCGCGTGCCGGTCGAGCAGCCGGACCTCCGAGGTCTCGTGGTCGCTAGCGGTCACGTCGAGGAACGCCCCCGATTGGGTGCGCCCGATATGGACGAAGTAGCCGGCATCCGGCTCGGTGTAGAGCGTCTCGTCGTCCGCCTGCCCGGTGCCGAGCCGGTGGCGCATGACCTTGGCGGGGCGGTGGTTGGCGTCGAGGGCCACGTACCAGAAGCTGTGCCCGTCCGCGGCCCAGACCGCCTCGCCGGAGGTCGCCTCGACCCGGTCGTCGAGGTCGAGCCCGGTGGCGAGGTCGCGCACCCGGATCGTGTACAGCTCCGAGCCCTTGGTGTCGGCGCTCCAGGCGAGACGGCCGTGGTCGTCGGAATGGACCGCGGCGGCGATCTCGAAGAACGGCAGGCCCTCGCCCTCCCGGTCGCCGTCGATCAGGATCGTCTCGTCCGGGTCGGGGCCGGATTCCGGCACGTTCGGCGAGCCGGACGGCCGCCGGCAGACCAGCGGGTGCTGCCCGCCCTCGCGATGGCGGGTGTAGTAGGCGTAGGGCCCGTCGGGATCGGGCACGCCGCTCTCGTCCTCCTGGATGCGGCCGCGCATCTCGGAGACCAGGGTCCTGCGCAGGTCGGCGGCGCCGGCGAGGGCGGCCTCCGCGAAGGCGTTCTCGGCCTTGAGGTAGGCGGCGATGTCGTCGGGCAGGGCGGCGGGGTCCTTGAGGACCGCCTGCCAGTTCTCCGCCTTCAGCCACGCGTAGTCGTCGACGATCTCCCGGCCGTGGACGCTGAAGCGCCGCGGCCGGATCTCGGCGACCGGCGCCCCGGTCCGGTGAGCAAGAAGGCCGCGCCCGATATCCGTCATCGTCTCTCCCGCCGGGTCCCGTCACGCCCGGTTGGGGATGTGTCCCGCCGCGGGCCGGGACGCAAGCCGCCGCGACGCCGGAACCGGCCGGGACATAACTTTAAGTGGGCTTGAAGCAACGGCCGTCTACTTATGGCTGGAAAATCGAGCCTTTAAGTATCGCACAACCGAAGCACCCGATGGGCGTCCGTAGTGCCATTCTAACTTGTAATACAAAATCGACTGTTGTACCTTCGTATGAGGGATCGATTGGTGCACGCGCGGCGTGGGGCCGTTTGTTTGTGCTGGGTATCACTCTGTCCTGATGCCTGCGGCAGGCAATGCTTCGACTGGCGAGGGTGGACGCGAAGCGTACGCGTCTTCGGAAATCTGGGGGCTCGTGGTGAAAGAGAACAGGAACGCGATCGATCTCGTCGGTGCGACGGCCGCCATCGTGGCGGCCTATGTCAGCAACAACGCCGTCCCGGTGAGCGAATTGCGGCCGTTGTTCGGGAACGTCCACGCGGCCCTGAAACGGGTCGTGGAGGACCACGCCGGCCCGGCGGACGTGCGGGCGGAGCCGGCGGTCCCGGTCGAGGGCTCGGTGACGGCGGATTACATCGTCTGCCTGGAGGACGGGCGGACGTTCAAGTCGCTCAAGCGGCATCTGCGCTCGAAGTACGGGATGAGCCCCGAGCAATACCGCGCGAAGTGGAAACTCCCCGCCGACTACCCGATGGTGGCGCCGAACTACGCCAAGGCCCGCTCCGAACTCGCCAAGGCGATCGGGCTGGGCCGGCCCGACGCCCTCCGGAGCGCCGCCTGAGGGCGAGCCGGCCGGGACACGGGGCGGGGAAACCGGGACGCCGTCGGGCGTTGGGGTGCGATGGCGCGCTTCCTGCGAGGCCGTCGAACGCCCGTCCGGCGCCGAGGTGCTGAGCATGAACGCCATTCCCGATCCGCAGGACGGCGATCCCGCGGAGGACATCGAGCGGGTGAACGCCGTCCTCTCCGAATGGGCCGCGCGTTCCACCGCCGACAGCGCGACGCTGATCGATCGCTTCGAAGATCTGGGCTACGCGGTCCGGGGCAAGTCCGAAGAGGAGATCGCCGAGATCCTCCGCCAGCCGCCGACGGGGCAGCGCCGGACCTGAATCCCGTTCTAGGTAAAAATACCTTGACACCGGGGCCGATCGCACGGTAGGTGAGGCGGCGGGACGTTGCGCATCGCGATTGGAACAAACCATGAACAAAAGGGCGAAGTCCAGCGGGGCGAAGGCGGCGGCGCGTGCGACGCCCGGGGTGTCCCTGACGTCCGAGGCGGCGCGGCTCCTGGCCCGGCTCGGGGAGGCGGGGGCCTATGCCCGGCCGGACCCGCTCACCGAGGACGGCCTGATCGTCCGGCGCGGCGGCGACGGGGTCTCGGTGGGGAGCGGGCGCTTCTCCTGCGCGGCCGGGCAGGCCCTGGTCGAGGCCGACCTCGCCGCCTGGAACCCGGGCGGCACCCGGCTGACGCTCGCCGCCGCCGGGCAGGCGCGGCTGCGGCGCGGCGGGGCCCCGGACGGGATGGCGTTCCTGGCCCAGCACCACGACCTCACGGTCGAGCGAGGCGGCGCGCCGGAGCCGACATTGCGCAACGCGTCGGAAAATCCCCTGGCCTGGATGGTCCGGCGCCGGGGCGGCGACGGCGCGCCGCTGATCGACCCGGCGGCCTTCGAGGCCGGTGAGCGGCTGCGCCGGGACATGACCACGGCCGCGATGCTGCCCCGGATGGGGATCGAGCTCGGCGCCCCCCGGGTGGACGGCGGCGGCGCCCGCGACCCGGCCGCCGCCTCCGATCAGGTGATCGCCGCCCGCCAGCGGGTCCGCGGCGCCCTCGACGCCGTGGGCGGCGACCTGTCGGGGCTGCTGATCGACCTGTGCGGCTTCCTCAAGGGCTTGGAGCGGATCGAGGCGGAGCGCCGCTGGCCGGCCCGCTCGGCCAAGGACGTGGTCCGCATCGCCCTGGGGCGGCTGGCCGAGCATTACGGCCTGGCGCGCGAGGCGACCGGACCGGACCACGCGCGGTTGCGGCTGTGGCGGGCATGAGGGGGGGCGATGGACTCCAACCCTGGCCCTCATCCTGTGGGGCCGTGAGTCTTTCGATCGATCGCCCTTCGATGTCCCATGCACCCGACGCCTGAGCGTCGCCGGACGGGACTATGCCCAAGCACGACCCGCGGGTCCCCTCTCCCGTGCGGGAGAGGGACAGGGTGAGGGATGCGACCTCTCCGGATGGATCTGTTCCCTCACCCCAGCCCTCTCTCGCACGGGCTACGACGTTCACACATCGCTGCCGGATGAGGGCCAAGGCTAACCCCAAACGCGTCTCCCTCCCCCTCTGCGGGGGAGGGAGAACCGCGGTGTCTCTCGCGTATCCTGGCGGCCCCGATGTGTGAATCCGCTAGCCCGCACGGGAGAGGGGGCGTGTCGCGCTCCGTCATCGACCTGGGGCCAAAACCCTCGGGGGATGTCCCACCTTGGATCGGAAGCCGGGATGAACCTCCCGAGGAATGCTGCAGCGTTACCGTTTGTCGCGAGCGATGGATCGAAAGGCTCACGGCCTTTGAGAACGAGGGGGAGGGTGGGAGG
>NZ_VRVG01000217.1:0-4725 GCF_008040085.1 Methylobacterium sp. WL7
AGTGATTTCTAAGGAAGTCGGATTACAATCTGTTATTTGTCTTCAACTGGCTCTTTTACGGTTGGGGCAGAATTATTACGAGACTCATAAAAATCTTCGATCGGTCGACCAAGAGCATCGCTGAGACGCTTCAGCGTCCGCATTTTGCGCTCGCGCTCGCGCTCGCGAGCCGCGGCGGCCTGATCCGTCGTGGGAAGACCGAATTCACGGCCGTCACCTTTGTCACGTTCGCCCATCCTGGGCCTGCCGTCACCTGTAACCGTGCGACTGTATAACTGGGTTGCCGAGCAACGAAAAGTTGTGATCCTAGTTTCTGCTCAAGCTGCGGAAAACTCGGGTTGGCGCATGCCGCGTCGGTTATCGGATGACACGCTTTTTTCGGCCTCGCTGCCGTTGACCAACCTCAACATCGGCTTGTGGGAGGACGATGTCGACAACGACTGCATCCGTGGTGATGCCGTGTTCGCTCGGATTTATGGGTTGCTCGACGCCGAGACCACGCAAGGCATTTCATGGTCTCGGCTCGTTTCGATATTCCACCCAGAGGATTTGGCTCTGGATACGGTGCGTCGCCGCCGGGTGCGCGAAGAGGGCGGTTTGTTCGTGTGGGAGCACCGCATCATACCCGTGCCGGGTGTAGTGCGCTGGGTGCTGGCGCGTGGGCATTTCGAGCGAAGTCTGGATGGAGGAATGCGCGGACGCGGCATCCTTATCGACGTCACCGACTCACGGACCGAGGGTTACGTAGATGGCCCGTCGCGCTTCCTTGGAGTGCCCGAGGCGACGTTGTCACCCGCAGAGCGTATGGCCGAGCGCGCACTCGAGCTATGGGAACTGAGGGACGAGTTGAGTGCAGACAGTGCCGCCCGGCTACAGCCGCTTATTCACGCGCTGATGTTTGAGCTCGGCCGCGAAATAGCAGCTTCGCTGCCGGAAGGACGGGCGACCGCGGCACCAAACAGAGGCGGTTCGAAGGTGCACTAAGGCTCATCATCGTAGGCCTGATCAGCCAGGCGGCGGATATATTGATATCGATCGAAGGGCTGGTACCTTGCCTTAGTCCCGAACGGGCTTCGGCTCCGGCTTAGCCGTTCGCATGAGGGTCTGGATCGCTCGCGGCGCTCGACCAGCCTTCTCGGCGATCTCAGCCTCTTGCTGCTCGATCAGTTCGTGGGCCGGCTGATCGCCGTCCAGACCGCCGAGGATCTCCATCGGCACACGCCGGTTCGAGGCGCGGCTGCCGTCCTCGAAGACGACGTCGAACAGGATGGAGCCGCGTTCTTGCGGAAGCTGTCGTGCGCGCTTGGCCATGGCGGCCTGATACCTCTGCAAGCTCGGCTACACCAGAACGCAGACAGCCGCCTCACCTGCCTATCAGGGACTGCAGGTCGTCGCGCTTCATGAGTAGGTCACCGAGGTGCCGTCGATAGAGCTCGATGCTCGCGCGTTCTTGCCTCGCCCCTTCCGCAGACAGGTCCGGGTCTTCGAGAGCTCGCGTCGAGGACCGAACGCTCTCCTCCAGGGTGGCGATCTCGCGCTCGACCTTCTCAAGCTCGGTCACAACAGCTCCTCAATGTGGTCAACCGGACGAGGCCAGACGGACCCATTCGAGGTGACTGGCCTTGGTCGCTCGACTGTGCGCGTCAGCGCCATAGCGGACGAACACAAAGAACCTATCGAACGAGGTCACGACGCCCAGTTCGGGCTCCACCTCCGGGCGGTCACGATAAGCGACCCTGCGACCGATGTCCGATGGGGTCGGTGCGATCATGCTCAATGGGACCCTGTGTGCATCACCGAGATTGCGCAGGCTGCCGACTCGGGTCCCAACGTTGACTTAGCCGTGCGAGCCGGACGACATGGGCTGTTCCGGTCTGACACGCCTCGGCGAGTCGAGAGCCGGCAATTCAGGAGACCGCAGCCGCGAGATAGACCCTGAAAAGCCAACAGCCCCTTCCCGGCAAGGAAGAGGCTGCTGAAAATTCCGAGGGCCTGTGAGGGCCGAGTCGCTTCCCCTCACAAGCCATGAGACCCCCCGGGGTGTCAAGACGGAACCTGTTTCCGTCAACGGGAAGGCTTTGCCTGGACCCTAGCCGCGGCCCGTGAGGGACCGGGTTCGATGAACTATGCCGATGAGATCCGCCGACAGGCGGAGGGGGCCGCGCGCGCCGCATTGCCCGCCATCACGGCGGCGCTCTGGCGCGCCTACAGCGACGGAAAGATCACGGAAGCCGAGGCTGAGTCGCTGTCTGGACTTATTGACGCCCGCCACTCATCCGTCGGTGGACAGAAATCCGGACAGAGCCCGAACCCAACGGCAACAGCCGACGTAGGCTTGACACTTTCGCCCTCAAATCGCGCGGGAAGCTCCAGGAGGCCTGGCGTCGGCTCCCGGCCACGCACGGACGCCTCGATGGAGCGCCGCCGCCGCTGGGCCGCCTCTGGCCGCATGCCGCAGGCTATCGTCGCCCGGTTCACCCTGGCCGAGCAGGCCGTGCTCTCTCTCGTGGCTGCCGAGGTGGCGCGCCGGAAGGACTGTCGGCTCTCGATCGAGAACCTGGCCGCTGTCACCGGCGTGTGCCGCTCGACCGTGAAGAACGCGATCCGCGAGGCGGCACGGCTGGGTCTGCTGACCGTCGAGGAGCGCCAGATCACCGGCTTCCGCAACGACACGAACGTGCTCCGCATCGTCTCGCCGGAGTGGCTGGCGTGGCTGAGGCTGGCGCGGAAGGGGAATACCGCCTGGCCTACCCCTGCCCAAGGGAAGGGTCATCACGGCTCCACCTTCCAAGGGGGAGGGGTCAAAAGCGTGACCAGCACGCCTACTGAAGTTCAACATCTGGGGAAAACGAGGCCAGCAGAACCGAAGAAGGGCTGCCGACGAGCGGCTGGCGACCTCGACCAATCAGGCCGAGCGAGAATTCGCGCGGGTGGTGGGACGGGCCGAGCCATGCGGTGAGGGTCTGCGGGTGTTCGGCAGAGCGGACGAGAAAGCCAGGTTGAGAACGAAACGGTTCTCGCGGCTGACCCGTTGAGGGCGCCATGACCTGCATCGCGATCCTGCTCGAAACCCCGCAGGGGGTACGCTTCCTCGTTGCCGCCACACCGCGGGAGGCTGCGCTGAAGGCCGAGTCCGTTATCGCCGCCATCCCGCAAACCCAGTTGCCCGTTCCAGCCTGGGTCGCGGGAGCTAGCTCTGGTACTGCCGATCTTCTGATGAACTACCTGGCTGATGTGCAGATGGAGCGCGTGCTGGAGGGTGCCCTCTAGAGCCATTCATTCTTGTGGCAGACCTCTCAGGATTTGCTGAAGTCTCGCCTCTTCCCGTCAGTGCGCCCGAGGCGTTCGCGACACCGCAAAGCGTGCGGCGGGCAAGCACGTGACGACAGGCGCTCTCCGGGCCAGTTCCCCGTAGGGCGCCCGTGAGGCCTCGGCCGGGCAGTCGCGTGAGGGTCGGTGCGGCGGGGGAACTGGACACCGCAAGCGCCGGCTCACGGCCCGGATCCCCTCAGCATCGGCCGCGTTGTTCGCCGTCTCACCCACTCGGGCGAGCGCGATAGCGCCCCTATCAAACACGGCAGCGCGGCACGCTCATGTCATCCATTGCGCTGCGTCTTGGGCTGCTTTTGATGCTCCTGCCGCCCAGCCTAGCGAAGGCCGAAACGATCCCTCTGAACGTGCCAATTCTGATGCACGGGTCGATCGGCGACGATGCCTGTCCGGAGAAGGGGCGTGTGATCGAGCTCGGGGCCGAGCCGGAGAGCTTCTTGGTGGTGCAGAGCGGTCCCGGAGAAGCTCCGTTCCGCGAGATCGGTCGCCTGCATGACGGCGACATGGTCGTGGTTTGCGAGAAGCTCGGCCCGTGGCTGGGCGTCGTCTACGGCTCCGCGCTGCTCGGATGCCGGACGACGATCCTCACGCCGGTCGAGCAGAGTTACACCGGCCCCTGCGAGCACGGCTGGGTTCTGGCGCGCTACATCAGCCTCAGCAAAGATCAAAACTAGCGTCGTTTGCCCAGGCAGTAAGCACCTAGACCGCTATTAACCATCGCGTAATGTTCGTTAATAACTCGTTGACGCGACACCGCTGTTTGTGAGGAAATACGTAGGCGGGTCGGTGCCCGCCACGTCTTTCGAGGTCATCATGGTTCGGGTCTCGGCGCTCAGGCTCACGCGTCGCCTGGGTACGCGCTCGCTGGCAAGCCTCGCAGCCCCACCCTTGGCCCTCCTCGCCGGTACGAGCTCCGCCAGCGCTCACGTAAAATGGTTCTGTGCCTACGACGTCGCCGGGCAGCCGCGTGGGCTCGAGCAGGTGCTGTGCGCTGACTTCGAGTGGCTCGCCGGTCTGGCCATCCTGTGCCTGATGTTCGGGTGCCTGGCCGAGGGCACTCCGCTCGGCGGTGCCCTGCTCAACGCGCTGGATCGCGTGACCACCCAGATCCGCACCGACACCGAGCTGCTGGTCCGCGCCACGCTGGGCTTCTTCTTCGTCTCGCTGTGGGGGATGGGCGGCATCATCCTCACCCCCGAACTCAAGACCGACGTCGACGCGATCGGGCATTCCGGGATCATCGTCGTGCTGCTCGGCATTGCCGCCGACGACATGCGCACCGCAGTGCGGGTCCGCGACATCACGTGGGCGCCGGCCTACTACGGTGGTGCGCTCGCGACCTTCCTGGCGCTGTACTACGTCGGTCACGAGGCCCTGTACGAAGGCCTGACCGGC
>NZ_VRVG01000218.1:0-4691 GCF_008040085.1 Methylobacterium sp. WL7
GGGTGGGGGCCGGGGCCTGCATGCCGGCCGCCGGGCCGGCGCCTTGGCCGGCATCCGCCAGGGCGGTCAGGAAGTCCTGGCCGGCGGCCGCGCTCGAGGCCGCCTCCTTGCCCGCAGGATCGGCCGCGCCGGCTTTGACCGCCTCGACCGGGCTGGCACCCTGAGCCGACGATTTCGCCATCGGAGGAGGGCCGGCCTTGGGCCCGGAGACCGCGAGGTCTGGCTTTGCTCCGGACGCATCCGCGCCCGCGCCCTGCGTCGGCACCGCCCCAGACCCAGCGAGCCCTGCGCCGCCCGGGCCGACCGCTCCGACATCCTTGGCCTCGCCGTCGGCCGCTGCGCCGCCGGCAACGAGCGGGGCACCCTTCACCAGTTCGGCCAGCAGCGCCGGCAGCGTTCCCGGCATGGCCGGGCTCGCCGGTGGAGGCGTGGTCTGGGCCGGCACCTCGCCCGGCGCCGGTTCGACTTGCGCGGTCTCGACGGCGGCTGGATCACCGGCTTTCGGGTCGGTACCGGCGGCGGTGGCAGCGGTCGCGTCGAGGGCAGCCTCTTGCGCCGGCCGCGTCGCCGCGTCGGAGGCTTGCTGCGCCTTCGGATCCGTATCCCGAACGGCCCCGACGGAGGCGGGATCCGACGGTTTTGCCGGCGCCTGTGTCGCGGCGCGGGTCATCGAGGTCGCGGGCCGCGCATCCGCGGCTGCCGTCCTCTGAGTCTGCGCCGGGGGCTCCGGCGGCTTGGGAAGATTGGCGGGACGGGCATCCGGCCGGGCGGCGGCGCGGGCCTTCGCGGTCTCGGCGGCATCCCGGACGCGCTCCGCGGCCGTGCGGGCCGTATCGGCCTGGCTGCGCTGGCTCTCGTCGCGGGTGCGGGCCGCCGCAGCGGCATCCCGGGCCCGGGCCGCGCTCAGAGCCGCGCCGAACCGATCCTGCGACGAGTCGCCGGCCCGGGCGGCGACGCCGGCCGCATCCCAGCCCGATCGCGGCGTGGTCGAAGAACGGGCGGACGGGATCCACCCGGTGACATCCAACCGATCCGTTGCACCGCTCGCCATGCTGGGCTCCTCTCGATCGGGATCGAGCAAGGGCCAGGCCATTGGGGCGATTGGATAACTGACTGATCGATAAGGGATTTTGTCGTGCCGCTTTCGGATACCGGATATCGTCCGGGTCCGAAGCTGCCGCGCGACCGGCAGCATTTGCCGGGTGGGGGCACTCGGTTGCTGGGTCAGGCAGGCCGCGGTGTCTCCAGCGTATCCTGCCGACCCCAATGTGTGAATCTGCGAGCCCGCACGGGAGAGGGGACGCGTGGCGGCTTTCGCAAACCGATGTGTGAACATCGCAGCTCTGCGGGGGAGGTAGGGTGCGTGTCATCCCCGGATCGGACGTCCTTCGAACCGGCGCTTGTTTCCGGGATTGATCCCACGCCTCGCACCGCGCCTGCGCAAACCGCTCACCCCCGCCAAAAAACCCCGCCCTGGAAAGCCGATCGGACTCCCGCTATAGACAGGCCGTGCAGCCGAGACGCCTTCCAGCCGGCGGCGGCGGACCCCTGCGATGAACGCCCTCGACCTTCCCAAGCCAGCCCACGAGACGCGCGTGGTCGTCGCCATGTCCGGCGGCGTCGATTCCTCCGTGGTTGCGGGGCTGCTGAAGCGGCAGGGCTTCGACGTGGTCGGGGTCACGCTCCAGCTCTACGACCACGGCGCCGCGACCCATCGCAAGGGCGCCTGCTGCGCCGGCCAGGACATCAACGACGCCCGCGCGGCCGCCGAGCATCTCGGCATCCCGCATTACGTCCTCGACTACGAGGACCGGTTCCGCGACGCGGTGATCGAGAAATTCGCCGAGAGCTACCTTGCGGGCGAGACCCCGATTCCGTGCGTCGAGTGCAATCGCACCGTGAAGTTCCGCGATCTGCTCGGGCTGGCCCGGGACCTGAACGCCGACGCCCTGGCCACCGGGCATTACGTGGCGAGCCGGGCCCTGCCGGGGGGCGGCCGGGCGCTGCACCGCGCCCTCGATCCGGCCCGGGACCAGAGCTATTTCCTCTACGCGACCACGGCCGAGCAGCTCGCATACCTGCGTTTTCCCTTGGGCGAGATGTCCAAGGCCGAGACCCGGGCGCTGGCCAAGGACCTCGGCCTGTCGCTGGCGGAGAAGCCCGACAGCCAGGACATCTGCTTCGTGCCCCAGGGCCGCTACAGCGACGTGATCGCCCGCCTGCGCCCGGACGCGGCCCGGCCCGGCGAGATCGTCGATCTCGGCGGCCACGTGCTCGGGCAGCACGCGGGCATCGTCCATTACACCGTCGGCCAGCGCCGGGGCCTCGGCCTGTCCGGCTCCGAGCCGCTCTACGTCGTGCGCCTGGAGCCGGACACCGCCCGGGTCGTGGTCGGCCCGCGCACGGCGCTCGCGACGACGCGCATCCGCCTCTCGGATATGAACTGGCTGGGCGAGGGTCCGGCCGGGTCCGTGCGCGACCTGCCGGTGGCGGTCCGCGTGCGCTCGACCCGGCCGCCGCGGCCGGCGACGCTCACCATGGCGCCGGACGGAACCGCCGAGGTGGTGCTGGCCGAGCCCGAGGACGGCGTGTCGCCGGGCCAGGCCTGCGCGCTCTACGGCGACGACGGCCCCCGGGCCCGTGTTCTGGGCGGCGGCACCATCCGGCGGGTCGATGCGTTGTCGGCCCGGCCCCGAGAAGCCGCCTGATCTCAATCTCTGGATAATCCGAACGATGCTGAGCGAGCCGCAGATGGCCGGGCCGAGCACGGCCCTGATGCGCAAGGCCTATGCCCGCTGGGCCCCCGTCTACGACGTGGTCTACGACAAGCTCACCGAGCCGGCGGCCCGCGCGGCCGTGGAGGCCGCGGCCGAGCACGGGCCGCGCATCCTGGAGGCCGGCGTCGGCACCGGATTGGCGCTGGGCTACTACCCGAAGGCGAGCTTCGTCTGCGGGGTCGACCTCTCCGAGGACATGCTCAAGCGCGCCCGCGCCAAGGTGAAGCGCCGGAACCTGGCCCACGTGAAGGGCCTGCAGGTGATGGATGTCTGCCACCTCGGCTACGCCGACGCGAGCTTCGACGCGGTCGTGGCGCAGTTCCTCATCACCCTGGTGCCCGACCCCGAGGCCGCGATGTCGGAGTTCCTGCGGGTGGTCCGGCCCGGCGGCGGCATCGTGCTGGCGAACCATTTCGGCCAGAGCGACGGCCCGCTCGCCCGGGTCGAAGAGGTCGTGGCACCGCTCTGCACCAAGATCGGCTGGTCGTCGGACTTCAAGGCGACCCGGATCGAGGCCTGGGCCCGGCGCAACGGCGTCGAGGTGCTGGGGCTGAAGCCGACCTTCCCGGGCGGGTTCTTCAAGATCCTGCGGATGCGCAAAGCCGGGTGAGCGACGTCGGGCTCGCGTCCGTCCCGGAGGGACGCTGGAAGCGGATGCGGCGGTGGCTGCCGCTGGTCCTGCTCCTGTGCATCTCGGCGTTCGTGCTGGTCTCGGGCGTCGCGCAACTCCTGAGCCTCGACCGGCTGCTCGCCTCGCGGGCCTGGCTGCACGGCTTCGTCGAGGCCGGGTACCTGCGCGCCGTGGTGGCGGCCTACCTGGTCTACGTCGCCTCCGTGGTGGTCTCGGTGCCAGCCACGCTGTTCCTGACCATGATCTGCGGTTTCCTGTTCGGAATCGTGCCGGGGGCGCTGACTGCGGTCTGCGCGGCCACCACCGGGGCGGCGATCGTGTTCGCCATAGGCAAAGGGCCGGGGGCCGATCTGCTGCGCCGGATGGGCGGCACGCGGCTCGCGGCGTTCACGGACGCGTTCCGGCGCGACGCCTTCGGGTACATCGCGGTGATGCGCCTGCTGCCGCTGTTCCCGTTCTGGATGACGAACCTCGCACCCGCCGCCTGCGGGGTGAAGATGCGGGTCTTCGTGCTGGCGACCTTCCTCGGCCTGCTGCCGGGCGCCCTGGTCTACGCCACGACCGGCGCCGGGATCGAGGACGTGGTCGCGGCCCACGAGGCCGCCAAGGCCGCCTGCCTTGCCGCGGGGACGACCGGTTGCGACGAGGCTCTGACCTTGAGGGCCCTGGTCACGCCCAAGATGGTGGCCGGGCTGGCGATGCTCGCCGTGTTCGCGCTGGGCAGCGTCCTGCTGAGCCGCCGGTTCCGGCGCGCCTGAAGCCGGTTCGTCCGGCACGGCGTTCGTGTCTTGGACCGCCAACCGCCAAATGGATGCCGGTTCGGCCCAAGAGAGCCCGTAACATCGAAGGTGGGAACGGCTCTCGCGTGACTGAGTACCCGGTTAAAAATTTCTGTCGGCGCGCAAATTTAATCTCCACTCTGTGTCGCGCATGGGTCTAATCGTGTCGACCGGCCGTTTCGGGTAACGAACCTCCCGGACGGCCGCCGTAGGCTGGCATGTTGGATTCCCGTTCGGTCCAAGGTGTTGATCGAGATAACGTTTTCCGTTCCTGGCCCGTTGGGCATCGGCCTCGCTGACGGGGCCATCACCCGATCGCCGGCGGTGTTCTGGTGTTCCGGAGCGTGCCGCAAGAGCCTCTGCGCACGTGCGCGACACAGGCGCCGAGACGGTGGCCTTCTTTCGAGGTGCTCTAAGGTACATGCAACCTCGACCCTATCGTGCTCGTATAGTGCCCGCGGGAATGCCCCCTGTATTCCCGGCTTTGAAACGACGGCGTTACCC
>NZ_VRVG01000219.1:0-4549 GCF_008040085.1 Methylobacterium sp. WL7
GCCAACCAGCGCCAGCCAGCCCGGATCAGCCGCACAACCTTGGCGCGGGGTGGAGCAGCCCGGTAGCTCGTCAGGCTCATAACCTGAAGGTCACAGGTTCAAATCCTGTCCCCGCAACCAAATCCCTTCCGACCACCCGACCACCACCAAAAACCCGGCCCGCTCACGCGGACCGGGTTTTTCGTGATCGGGGCTTCGCTTGCCGAGGCGGTCTGTCGAGCGGACGGTTTTGAGCCGTGACGCTGCGGCGTGATGGGCTGTTCCCTCTCGGCCTGACCGCTCGACCGCTTCGAACAGGCCGCCCAGCCGCGCTCCGAAGCGGTCTCAAGTCCGATCCGATCTCGCTTATCAACCGGCCCGCGCGATCGGCCTGGGACGGGCGCCGTGCGTCGCCCCCGACAGCCAGGGCATGTCCACGCGGCGTGCTCACAGAGCCGCGGTCGGGGCGTCCGATGTGACAGGCGGGGATTGCTGTAGCCTCCCGGTCGCGACGCGAAAAAGCACGCTGGAGTTGCGCCGAGAATCCCTGCCACAGCCGCCCGGCGATGCCGGCGTTCCGCATTGCAGTACGAATGCCGAGCCGAATATCGATTTCGTCTGAGACACGGTCTTTATTTCCCATCCTCCAGCCAGATCCTCTCAGTTGATGACGGATCATCTCCAACCGATCATGAGCCCGATCGGGTTCGATTGCGCACAAGCAAGATGGCGGGCTATTATTTTCCTTGAGGTTGGTTGTCCAATGCACCTGTTCTTGGCCTGTTTCTGAATGTATATCGCGATATCGAATTTGAGACTTGACGGGTCATTGAAAAGCGATTGTATCGGCCCTCAGGATCGCAACGCTGTTCTTGCGTTCTGGCCAGTTTGGACATCACGAGAAGGCGGCGCACACGATATGACTCAACGCGATGGCGACAGGAGCCGCTTCGTTACGCTCGCATCCGAGATCGTCTCGGCCTATGTGAGCAACAACCACGTGCAAAGCGCGGATCTGCCGAAACTGCTCAGCGACATCCACGGCGCGATCCAGGACGTCCACACCGGCGGCGCGGCCGTCGCAGCCCCCAGCAAGGCGACCACACAGGAGATCCGGCGTTCGGTGACGCCCGACTACCTGATCTCGTTCGAGGACGGGAAGCCCTACAAGACCCTGCGCCGCCACCTCACCCTGCGCGGCCTGACCCCGGAGGCCTATCGCGCCAAGTGGGGCCTCGATGCCGACTACCCGATGACCGCCCAGAGCTATTCCGCGCAGCGCTCGCAGCTCGCCCGCTCGCTCGGCCTCGGCCAGCAGCGCCGGAAATCCGCCGCGCCGCCGACCGCCCAGCCCGAGCCGGTCGCGCAGGCCCCCGAACAGCCGACCAAGAAGCGCAGTGTGCGCCGCAAGGAAGACGCCTGAACGGCCCTGACGGCCGGGCCTGCCCGGCTCGTCCGGCGACGGCGTCGCGGGCCTGCCGCAATCGGCTCCGATAGCGTAAGGCCGCACGGCGCGCCGCCGCCGATCCGGACGGCGCGCCCGACCTGCCGCCGGAGCCCTTGCATGCTGATCCGCCCCGTCCTGCCCGCCCTCGTCGCGACCCTGCTGGCCGCCGGCCCCGCCGGGGCGCAGATGGCCCGCACGGAGGCTCCCGCCGCCCCCAAGGAGGGGACGGCCAAGGCGGTGCCCCTCAGCCGGAGCGACGTCCAGCTGTCCTTCGCCCCGGTGGTGAAGCGGGCCGCGCCCTCGGTGGTCAACGTCTACGCCTCCCATGTCGAGAAGCGCTCCACCGCGCGCGCCAGCGCCATGGACGAGTTCATGCGCCGCTTCTTCGGCGAGCCGGAGGGCGGCCGCGGCCCCCGGGGCGACCGGGCCCAGCGGTCGCTCGGCTCCGGCGTCCTGGTCGATGCCGACGGCCTCGTGATCACCAACAACCACGTCATCGACAACATGAACGAGGTCCGCATCGCGCTCTCGGACCGCCGGGAGTTCGAGGCGACGATCGTGATGCGCGACACCCGCACCGACCTCGCGGTGCTCAAGCTCAAGGAGGCCCCGAAGGGCCTGGTGCCGATGCCGTTCGGCGATGCCGACGCCCTGGAGGTCGGCGACTTCGTGATGGCGATCGGCAACCCGTTCGGGGTCGGCCAGACCGTGACGCAGGGCATCGTGTCGGCGCTGGCGCGGACCCAGGTCGGCTCGGCGGACTACCAGTACTTCATCCAGACCGACGCCGCGATCAATCCGGGCAATTCGGGCGGGGCCCTGGTCGACCTGCGCGGCCAGCTGGTCGGCATCAACACGGCGATCTACTCGCAATCCGGCGGCAGCCACGGCATCGGCTTCGCGATCCCCGTCGGCATGGTCAAGGCGGTGGTCGACGCGGCCCGCGACGGGGCGAGCGTGGTGCGCCGGCCCTGGCTCGGCGCGCGCATCCAGAGCGTGACCCCCGACATCGCCGACAGCATGGGCCTCGACCATCCGACCGGCGTCCTGGTGGCGAGCCTGCAGCCCAAGAGCCCCGCGGACGAGGCCGGCCTGAAGCGCGGCGACCTGATCCTGACCATCGACGGCCAGGAGGTCGCCGACCCGGAGGCGTTCGGCTACCGCTTCGCCCTCAAGGGCGTCCAGGGCCAGACCCGCTTCGGGATCCTGCGCGGCACGGCCCGCCAGACGGTCGCGGTCAAGCTCGCCCCCGCCCCGGAGACGCGCCCGCGCGACGTGCTCAAGGTGAAGACCCGCTCGCCGTTCCAGGGCGCGAGCCTGGTCAACACCTCGCCGGCGGTGGCCGAGGAGCTGCAGGTCGACTTCCCGGCCGAGGGCGTGGCCGTGCAGGCGGTGGACGAGACCTCCATCGCCAGCCGGCTCGGCCTGCAGAAGGGCGACATCATCGTGGCGGTCAACGGCGTGCCGGTGGCGACCACCAAGGACCTGGACCGGGTCACCCGCAACACCCTCAATTCCTGGGAGGTGGTGATCAACCGCAACGGCGAGATCATGACCTCGGTGTTCGGGGGCTGAGCCGGACGGAGGATCCGGCCGCACGTTCAGCGATGCGATCCGGGAGCGTGCGGCGCCTGTTGCCCGGCGCCCCCCGGGTCGCCATCCCGGGGTGGGTCAGCGAAGCGGATCGGCCTCTGGAACGCGACGCGTCGTGGGCGTCGGGAGGAACGCGATCAGTTCCTTGATCAATCTATGGCCGATGACCTGTCCCGCCGCATCCGTCCTGAGTTTCGGTATGGCCTCCTGCTCCGAGCGTCGCGCATGCGGCTTCGGCAGCAGCATCCTTAGGGCGCTTCTCCAGTCCTGCCGATCGTTCTCAACGCGCTCGCCGCCAAGCCTCAAATTGAAGACGGATGAAAAGTGCTCCACATCCTTGAATAAATCCTCCTCAAGGGTGGGCACGGCAACGAAGAGCCGACAGGCTTCGTCACCCGACGTATCCCTCTGAAGATCCTGAAAAATATCCTGCTGCTCCGAAACCTTGTCGGGATCGGTCGTATCCGCGTCGACGACGATGGCGACACGGTTGTCGTCGCTCAAGGCGAGCGATGTTCCCAGCGATACGGCGGACGACTTGCCGCCGCCCTCCAGCACACGGATGTCTTCGCGACCGGCTTCGTGGAGCAAGGCACGCAGGACGATCGCGTCGGCCGGCCCTTCCGTCACGATATACGAGGCCATCACAGAACTCCCGCCCGCGGATCGAAATCGGGCTTTCCGTGCTGCATCAGGACGCGATACTTTCGCCGTAGGGCATCCGCGAAATCCTGCCGTTCCAGCAGGAAGCCGATCTCCGGTCCCTGCCATAAGAGGATGGCATGCGGAGCCATATAGTGCGCGAGCGTGACGGCGGGATCGGTAAAGCCGCTGCTGCTGAACACGCACCCGATGACGCCGGCGGGCCGACGCAACAGCTGGTTTCTCAATTTCGCCAGCGGCTCGACATTCACGTTGGCCTGCTGATCCTTGGCCTCCACCATGCACGCGATACCGTCGAGCAGCACCATCCCGTCAATCTGCTCCACGACCGCGCCGTGCAGGTTGACCGCATAAGGCCAGATGATCTCGGCGCCGCTCAGCTGGAAAGCCCTCAGGATGAGATGTTCGAACGCCTTCCCGCTGGACCAGCCCGCGATCCGTTTTCGGGGTTGGCCACCGATCTTGTCCCAGAGCGATGACAGCTCGGCCCATCCGCAAGCGCCGATGTTCGAAACATCGTCGCTCGTCGATCGCTTCCTGGCGGATGCTTTGGCCCTCATCTTCAGACCCCATCCAAGATCAGCGTAGATCTCGACCGATTCGGCTGGCTCGAGCAAGGGCCCTGAGCTTCGTGATACATCCCGGACGGCGTGCAACGTGTGGTGATCTCGCGCGTCTGCCCGAAGGCTCGCCGCCTGATCGGTGTGGGCGAGCCGGGTGTCTGAGACGCCCGGGCCGATCCCTGGGGATATCCGGCACGCGCGGGAAACGAAAAATCTTGCCGCTGTGCATCGACCCGGTCTTCATGCGGCGATGTCCGACCTGTTCGCCTCCGCCGAGCCTCCCGCCCGCCCGGCCGCCTCGGCA
>NZ_VRVG01000021.1:0-56440 GCF_008040085.1 Methylobacterium sp. WL7
GTTGAAGGAGATAGCGACAAGGCTTTCTATGAAGAGATTAATAATCGCCTCGAAAAATTCGGAGGAAATCATATCCGCCATTCTATTTTTCTAAATGCGCACGGAAAGCACACAGCCGCGGAGATCGCAAAGCCTTTGCGAAAGATTGGCATTCCAACTGCGTTGATATTAGATATTGATTGGGTGAAAGAGGACGGAACGGTAGCAAAAAAGTATCTCGACGCCTGCGGATTGCCGTCGGGACTTCATCAGGGAAAAATTGCAGATCGTAAGCAGGTTCGAGACTATTTAATTGATGCGAATGTCAACTACAAAAGAAACGGCGGCGTTGGAATTCTCGGAGGCGGCAAACTTGATGCGGCGACCGAATTTTTTGACACTATTGATCGTTATGGCTTGTTCACCGTTCGTGTTGGTGAAGTCGAAGCATGGCTGAGTAGGCCAGATGTTTCGAAAAACAAATCGACTTGGCTCTTTGAAATGTTTGCGTCTCTTGGATCTGACCCCGATGATGAAGCATACGAGAGGCCATATGATGGAGACGTTTGGAAATTCGTCGGCAGGGTGGCTGATTGGCTCAAGGATCCTGACCATCGGGGGATGCTATGAGTATGAACCGTCCGATCCCAGCACTTGCCATAACCCTGCTCGCTAGCCACTCGGCGGTGGCTGGCGAGCTCTACCGTTGCTCGGCGAAAGACGTCGTTAGGGTAGAGGATGACGGGACTGTCGGTCGCTACCCTAACAATTTCTGGCGCGATCATTGGGCCGGCTTCCTCGTCGATACAGATAGCGGCACCATTCGAAGGCAGGCAGCCGAGATCGAGAAGTGGACGGTCATTCAGAAGGGTGGCACGGCGAACGACTTCGTCGCTTCACGGCTACCGGGCCTTGTCTCGGCATCTACAGACTTGATCCGGGTTCGGGCATGGGCGGAGAAGCCCGCGATCACCTTCATCGTGTTCTCCCTATCGATGATGGTCACGGGCGTCTGTGAGGCGGTCCAGTAATCGACCTATCTGCCGATCGTCCGCGGGCAGCTGGCGATCACGATGCTGACGACGCCGATCGGCTCCGGTGAGCATGATGATGGCTGCCTCGATCCCGCTGCGGTTCCTGCGCTGCGTTGTCGGGCCGCTTAGTGCCAAGCGTCACGATCCATTCGCGCCCGTGCGAGCTCTACCTGAAGCGCCTCGATCATTCTGCCGGCCGCTCGCACTTCTCACCCGTCTGCTGCATGTCCTTGTCGAAGTAGGCGGTGCACCGGATCGTTGTGCGGCGGGTCTTCGCACTCCAGAAGGTGACAACAGCCTGCCTGCCGTCCGGCCAACTCAGGCCAGATGACCCAACGAGTTGAGAGGGAGCCGCCGACAGGTTCGCACTCGTAAGCCCCGGCACAATCTCCCAACGAACGTTCGGCTGTCGCTCAATTGAACCCTCGGCGTGGGTGAAGGTCGACATGCAGGCCAGCGGCAGGGTCAGAGTGAGGGCCGAGCGTCTCATGATGCGGCTGCGCTCCGGGTCACACTGCGGCTTCCGCCATCTGCCGCAGGGCCTCAGCTCGCGAGGTGTCGCGATTGTCGCGCACTTGCGCAAGTTCAGCCTGTAGCGCCTCGATGCGCGCGTGCTGTTCCCCGCCATCCACCGCGAGCCCGATGAGGAGCTCTTGCGCCTCTGCGAGTTGCGCCCGCAGCTCTGCGTTCTCAACGGCTACGGCGAGGATTGTCGCGTTGGTGTCGGTGTCCGGTTGGGCGGCCATGGCCGAGTTTGCCGCACGCGGGCGTCTGGCGCCAGCCCAATGGTGTACAAGGGGTATCGAGTTGCGGGCGGCGATCCCGAACGCGGAATGTCGGCCTCCCTCAACTTTTCTCGTCGAGGTTTGATGCCGATCTGCGGGCGATCGTGCGGAAGAACGGAAAAATCGCGTCGGGGAATATGTCGGGGATCTGTGTCCCGACATTGCCGTTTGATGCCGTTCCGTTCCGCTTTGCCGCGGCCCCGGCAGTTGCGCCCCGAGAGCGAAAACGTTAGTGCTGGCGAGCCTTAAAAGGCAGTCGGGGTGTGGCGCAGTCTGGTAGCGCACCTGGTTTGGGACCAGGGGGTCGTAGGTTCGAATCCTATCGCCCCGACCATTCGATCAGGAGCTTGTCGAGTTCAGATGCCGAGCGCCCGCATCTTCCGCCCCTCCCGGGACGCCACGCAGTCGGGCCTGGCCCGCACGAAGCAGTGGATCCTCGAGTTCGACCAGACCAGCCCGCGCGAGATCGATCCGCTGATGGGCTGGAACGGATCGGCCGACATGATGCAGCAGGTGCGCCTGGAGTTCGACACGGAGGAGGAGGCGGTGGCCTACGCCAAGCGCGAGGGCATCGCCTACCGGGTCGAGCAGCCGGCCAAGCCGGTCTTCCGCAAGGGCCTGTCCTACTCGGACAACTTCAAGTTCAACCGCACGGCGCCCTGGACGCACTGATGCGCCCCAGCGCGCCCGAGGGCGCGGGCGATCAGGATCCGCGGCGCGCCCGCCAGGCCGAGTAGGGCGCTTCACCCGCCGGCCGGAACTGGCTGAGCCGCATCGGCTGTTCGTCCAGGGGGCGGCACAGTTCCGCGTAGATGCTGGCGCTGCCGGCTCCGTGCTCCTCCGCTTCCTCCGCCGAGAAGGCGAAGTAGCCTTCGCGGAAGCCTGCGAGCCGCATCGCCGCGTGGCACATCGGGCAGGGGCGCCCGCTCGCGTACATCACGCAATCGGAGAGGTCGCGGCGCGCCAGCACTTGGCTGGCCTCGCGCAGCGCCACCATCTCGGCATGCGCGCTCGGGTCGTTGGTGGCGTGCACGGTGTTGGCGGCCCGGACCAGCACGGCGCCGTCGCGCACGATCACCGCGCCGTACGGAGAACCGCCGGCCAGAACGTTCGCCTCGGCCAGCGCGACCGCCTCGCGGATATAGCTCTCGTGCTCGGACATCCCTGCGCCTTTTCCTGAACCCGCGCGCCAACGCGCCGCCGGGCCCGGAGTTCAGAACGCGTAGCGCACGGTGCAGTACGGCAGGGATTCGGCCAGCAGCGCCTTGAACCGGGCGAGCCATCGACCCTTCCAGCCGGTCCGGTAGCGCAGGTTGGTGCCGCCGCCCTCCGAGACCTTCGCCTCCTGGATGTCCGGCCGCCACAGCAGGTCCTCCGCCTTGGGGTGCCAGCCGAGATTCACCTCGTGCAGCCCCGCATTGTGGGTCAGCATGATGATCTCGCACTTGAGCTGCGCCTTGGCGGCGTCCGAGAGTGTGGCATCGATCTCGGCGAACAGCGCCCGCCAATCGGCCTCCCAACCCTCGTAGAGGATCACCGGCGAGAAGTTGGCGTGGACCTCGTAGCCGGCGGCCACGAAGTCGTCGATCGCGGCGATCCGCTCGGGGATCGGCGTCGTGCGCACGTCCACGATCTTGGCGATCCGCGCGGGCATCAGTGAGAACCGGATCCGCGTCTTGCCCTGCGGGTCGTAGGCCAGGAGATCGCGGTTGACCGCCTTGGTGGCGAAGGACGCCTTGGCGTTCGGCAGGGTGCGGAACCGCTCGACGAAGGTGCGGACGCCGCTGCTCACCGCCGCGTCCACCGACAGGTCGCCGTTCTCGCCGATGTCGTAGATCCAGTATTCCGGGTCGATCGTGTCGGGTTCCGGCAGGGGGCCCTGCCGGTCTGCGTGCCGGGCGATCGCCGCGCAGGCCTGGTCGATGTTCACGAACAGCGAGATCGGGTTCGAGAAGCCCTTGCGCCGCGGCACGTAGCAATAGGCGCAGGCCATGGCGCAGCCGTTCGAGGTCGAGGGCGCGATGAAGTGGGCGCTGCGGCCGTTCGGCCGCATGGTCAGGCCTTTCTTCACGCCGAGCACCAGGGTCGAGCGCTTGATCCGGACCCAGTCCTCCACCGAGCCCGCGTTGCCGTGGAGCGCCGGGATGTTCCAGTGCGACGGCACGGGGATGCGCTCCGCGTCGGGGAAGCGCGCCAGGATCTCCCGGCCGATCGGGTAATCGCCCACCGTGGGCTCGTGGTAGATCGTCCGGATGTCGAGGAGGTCGCTGGTGAGGGCCATGCTGCGTCCGGGGCCCGGCTTCGGCCCGACCCGCGATATGGCGCGCGGCGGCGGGACCGGAATGGCTTGCGACGTGCGGTCCCAATCGTCCGCGGCGGTCGATTCCATGGACGCGTAATTTCAACACTCTCTTACGACTCTTGATTGATTATTGCGTGCCTCTGATTGGATGCACGATGACGATTCACGACCTGGAGGACGCAGCCCCCGGGACGGCAGTCTCCGGCGATCCGGCACGGCTGAACGCGCTGGTCCGCCGGGATCAGCTCGAAGCCGTGCGCGGCAGCGTCCTCACCGCGATTCCGGTCAACATGCTGCTCGGGCTGGCGAGCGTGCTGGTGGCGTTCCAGGGCGGCAACGGCCGCGCCGGGATGGTCTGGTACGCGGCCTCGACCGCGGCCAACCTCGTGCGGATCGGACTGTGCCGGGCGCCCTGTCCGGGGCTCGCCCTGACGGCCGAGATGCCGCCGGACATGGCCGGGGCCGCCTCGCGCTCGGTGGAGGGACACCTGCGCGCCTGCACCGCCGCGGCCCTCCTGTCGGGGCTGGTCTGGGCGTTCCAGCCGCTGCTGTGCGCGGGCTACACCTCGGCGCAGACCCTGTTCTACCTCACCATCACCTGCGGCATCACCGCGGGGGCCGTCACCCACGGGACGGCCTATGCCCGGATCCCGTTCAGCTTCATCGTACTGCCGCTGCTGTCGGTGGCGTTTTGCCTGTTCGCCGCCGGCGGGTTCGACCGCTGCTGCCTGGCGGCCTGCGTGCTGCTCTATCTCGCCGCCTTGTCCCGCACCGCGTTCCAGAGCGAGGCGGGGTTCCGCGAGGCGAGCCGGCTGAAGAACGACGCCACCGCGCTGGCCCGCTCCCGCGCCGAGGCGCAGGCCAGCGCCACCGCGCTGGTGGAGGAGATGCGCTGGCGCGCGACCCACGACGACCTCACCGGCCTGCTCAACCGGGCCGGCTTCATCCAGCAGGCCGAGGACCGCCTCGGGACGCGTTCGGATGCCGGTTCGACCGGCACGGTCGGGATCCGGTTCGGCGCCGGCACCGCCTGCCTGCTGCTGCTCGATCTCGACGGCTTCAAGTCGGTCAACGACGTCTACGGACACCAGACCGGAGACCGGGTGCTGGTCGAGGTCGCGCGGCGGGTGCGCGCCGCCCTGCCGCCGGGCGGACTCGCCGCGCGGCTGGGCGGGGACGAGTTCGCGGTGCTGTACGATCCCGTCGCGGCGGGCATGCCCTACGCCGATCTCGCCGCCGGCCTGATCGCGGCCGTCGCCCAGCCGTTCGACGGCTTCGACGAGGGGCGGCTCGGAGTCAGCATCGGCGTCCACGCCCAACCCGAGCCCGACCTGATGGCGATGCTCAGCTGCGCCGACGAGGCGCTGTACGCCTCGAAGGCCGCGGGCCGGAACCGCTTCCGGCTGTTCGACGCCGGCCTGCGCGACTGCCTGGAGATGCGGCGCGAGCTGGAACGCGACCTGTCGCACGCGCTGGTCGAGAGCGCCCTCGAAGTCTGGTTCCAGCCGATCTACGCCCTGGACGCCCGGACGCTGGTCGGGCTCGAGGCGCTGGTGCGCTGGCACCACCCGCGCCTGGGCTGGATCGCGCCCCCCGACCTGATCGCCGCCGCCGGCATGGCCGGCCTGACCGAGTCGCTCCTGCGCTTCATCCTCGATCAGGTCTGCCGGATGATGGAGATCCTGCGGGCCCGGGGCCTCGGCACCGTCCGGGTGGCGATGAACGTCTCGCCCCGGGAGATGGCGCAGATCCCGGTGGACGAGATCGTGATCGCGCGCCTGGCCGCCCTCGACCTGCCGGCCGCACTCCTGGAGATCGAGATCACCGAGGAGACCGCCCTCGATCTCGGCGCGGTCCAGGGCAAGCTCCAGGCGCTCTCGCGCGCCGGCATCCGAGTGGCGCTCGACGATTTCGGCATCGGCTACTCGTCCCTGTCCTCGCTCCGGCAGCTCCGGGCCGACCGGATCAAGATCGACCGCAGCTTCGTCACCGGCCTCAGCACCTGCGACGACAAGCGCGGGCTGGTCCTGGCGGTGCTCGGCCTCGGCACCTTGCTCGGGCTGGAGGTCGTGGCCGAGGGGGTCGAGTCGCCGGACGACCTGCAGATGCTGCAATCGATGGGCTGCCCGTTCCTGCAGGGCTACCATCTCGGGCGGCCGATGCCGGTGCAGAAACTGGAGGCGACCTTGTTCGCCGCCAGCCGGACTCAGGCGGCCTGACAGGCCTGCCGCCTCACCCCAGCCGGTAATCCGCCATCCGGGCGCGCCGGGCGCTGCGGCGGTAGGCCATCACCGAATCGGGCCACAGGGTGGTGTTGCGCCCGTCGGCGTCGAGGTACCAGCTGCGGCAGCCGCCCGTCTGCCAGATGCTGTCGGCCAGCCGCGTCCGGATCCGGTCGAGGAAGCGCGCCTGCGCCTCCGGGCGGACCTCGATCGCCCGGGCGCCCTTGCGCAGGGCCCCCAGGCAGTCGAGGACGTGCCGCGCCTGAACCTCGATCATGGATATGATCGAGTTGTGGCCCAGCCCGGTATTGGGGCCGAGCAGCATGAAGTAGTTCGGGAAGCCCGCGACCGTGATGCCCTGGTAGGCGCCCATCCCGTCCGCCCAGGCATCGGTGAGCCGCAATCCATCGCGCCCGACGAGGTTCATCCGGGTGAAGCTCCCGGTGACGTCGAAGCCCGTGGCGTAGACGATCGCGTCGAGGGCGTGCGCGTGGCCGTCCGCGGTGGTCACGCCGCCTTCCGTGATCCGGGCGATGTCGCCGGTCTCCAGCGTGACGTTCGGGCGCTGGAGCGCCGGGTAGTATGCGTCGGAGATCAGCACGCGCTTGCAGCCGAGGCGGTAGTTCGGCGTCAGCTTCGCCCGCAACGCCCGGTCGGGCACCGCCTTGGCGAGGTGGTGGCGGGCCAGTCCCTCGGCCTGCTTGGTCAGCTTGGAGACCTTGGTGAAGCCGAAGAGTGCGCGCAGCTCGTGCAGCCAGAACAGCCGCGCCCGCTCGAGCCGCCGGAGGAACGGCAGCCGCCGGTAGCGCGCCTGGGTGGCCTCCGGGATGGCGTGGTCGTGCTTGGGCATGATCCAGGGCGGCGTCCGCTGGAACAGGGTGAGGTGCGCGGCACGCTTGGCCAGTTCCGGCACGACCTGGATCGCGCTGGCCCCGGTGCCGATCACGCCGACGCGCTTGCCCGCGAGATCGACGGAATGATCCCAGGACGCCGTGTGGAAGGCGGCCCCCGCGAACGCGTCCCGGCCGGGCAGGTCGGGATAGGCGGGATGGTGCAGGCCGCCCATGGCCGAGACGATCGCGCGCGCCGTCAGCGGCCCGCGATCGGTCTCGACGTGCCAGAGGGCCCGGGCCTCGTCCCAGGTCGCCCCGGTGAACGCGGTGCCGAGCTGGATCAGCGGCATCAGCCCGTGGCGCTCGGCGGTCTCGCGCAGGTAGGCCTGGATCTCCGGCTGCGGGGCATACATCCGCGACCAGTCGGGCTTCGGGGCGAACGACAGGGAGTAGAGGTGCGAGGGCACGTCGCAGGCCGCGCCCGGATAGGTGTTCTCCCGCCAGGTCCCGCCGATGTCGGCGGCCTTCTCGATCACCCGCAGGGGCCCGATCCCGGCCTGCCGGCAGCGGATCGCCATGGCGAGGCCGGAGAAGCCGGCCCCGACGATCAGGACTTCGAGGGTCTCCGGGGTGGACGCGGGCACGGTCATCGCGAAGCCCCCGTGGACGCGGCGGCATTCGGCGGTGCGTGCGCCTTCAGGAAGGCGGCGGCCCCGTCGAGGGAGGCGCGCGCCTCCGGCAGCATGTGGGCGGCGAACTGCCAGGCATGGGCCACGACCGGGAACAGCTTCAGCTCGGTCACGACACCGGCCGCACGGGCCTTCTCGGCCATGCGGATCGAATCGTCGCGCAGGACCTCGCGCTCGCCCACGTGGAACAGGAGCGGCGGGTAGCCGGTCGGGTCGGCGTTGATCGGCGAGATCCGGGGATCGGCCGGGTCTGCGGCGCCGAGATACATCGTGCGGATCACCGCGAGCGCCCCGGGGTCGAACATCGCGTCGCGCCACGCATTCGTGCGCCGCGAGCCGTCCTCGGGGACGAAGATGGTGAACCCGCGGTTGGCCAGCGCGCCGGTCACCGGCCGGTGGGTGCGCGGCGAGCAGGCGATGAAACCGCCGCCATGAAGATAGAGCATCCGCTGGCCGGACCCGGATTTCGGCCTGACCCATTCCCCCCGCACCCCGCCGACCGTGCCGGGCTCGTAGGTGACCCCCTTCGGATCGGCGAAGGCCGGCGCCTCGAAGATCCGGCGGAACGCGGCGGCGTCCCGGGCCTTCGACAGGGGGCCGCGCACCTTGGTGCGCACCATCCAGGTGCCGATATGTGCGCGCAGGCTCGCCATCTCAGACCTTCCCGCCGGACAGGCGCACGATCGTCTTCCAGTAGCCCACCGGCATCAGCCGCTGGATCAGCGCGGCGCTCTTCGCGTCCTTGCCGATCAGGATGCGGGGGCGGCGCCGCTCGATCCCCTGGATGATCGCGGCCGCAGCCTCCTCCGGCGAGAGCGTCAGCAGCTTGCCGAACGCCTCCCGAGCCTTCTCGTCCTCGACGCGGGCGCGCTCGGCGGCCTCCGGGTCGGTGGGCGGACGCGTGCCGCGCGCGCTGCGGGCGATGGCGGTGGCGACGCCACCGGGATGGACGACCGTCACCCCGAGCCCGCTGCCGGCATATTCGTGCCGCAGGGCTTCGGTGAAACCCCGGACCCCGAACTTGCTCGTCGCGTAGGCGACCTGGCCCGGCGGGGCGATCAGTCCGAACAGGCTCGACAGGTTGACGATCTGGGCTGCCGGCCGAGCCTTCAGCATCGGCAGGAAGGCGTGGCACATCCGCACGACGGCGCGCAGGTTGATGTCCATCAGCCACTCGAAATCTTCGAGATGCGACTCGTCGAAACGGCCGCCGAGCGCCACGCCGGCATTGTTGATCAGCACGTCGAGCCGGCCGAACCGGTCGGCGGCCCAATCGGGGAGTTTTTTGATCGCTTCCGCGTCGGCGAGGTCGAGGACCAGAGTCTCCACCGCGGCGCCGGTTGCCCGGGCCTTGCCGGCGACGGTGGCGAGGCCCGCCGCGTCGCGGTCCACCAGCAGCAGGCTGCAGTCCTTGGCAGCCAAACCCTGCGCCAGTGCGGCGCCGATGCCGCTCGCGGCTCCGGTGAGGAGCACGACCGCGCCGGCGAGTCGGAATGTCTGGGCCAAGCTGCGCCCCCCTTTGGGTCACCCGGTAGGCCGGGATCGGCGGTTCGGGATAGCCCCGGCGCCCGGCATTGTCTAGGGTGAGCACCCTAGGCCGGGAGGGGCAGGATGGCGCGGGGCCACGACAGCAGGGTGCAGGAAGCCAGTCCCGGCCGGGGTGCCGGCACGCGCGACAGGATCCTGGCGCAGAGCCTCGCGCTGTTCAACGATCGTGGTCTCGGCCGGGTCACCACCGCGGAGATCGCCGCGGCGTGCGGCATCCGCGAGGGAAACCTCCAGTACCATTTCCCGCGCAAGAGCGGCCTCGTGGAGGCGCTGTTCGCGGTCTTCGAGGTGGAGGCGGAGGCGGTGGCCGGGCGCCTGCCCGCCGACCCCGCTGCCCCGGAGGCGCTGCTCGCTTACCAGCGCGGTTGGTTCGACCTGATCTGGCGCTATCGCTGCGTCTACCGCGACGGCATCGCCATGGTGGAGATCGCCCCGGCCCTGCGCCCGCGGGTCCATGCCCTGCGGGGGCGGACCCAGGCGCTGGCCCGTGCCGTGTTCGAGGCGGCGGTGCGGGCCGGGCGTCTGCGGATCGCGCCGGACGCGCTCGGGCGGCTCATCGACAACGCCTGGATCGTGTCGAGCCACTGGATGAGCCACCGGCTCCAGGGCGGCACCGCGCTGTCCCAGGCCGACCTCGACTGGGGCTTCGCGCAGGTCCGCGACCTGTTCACCCCCTACCTGGTCACGGATCGGCAGGGCTGAGAGGTCCGTGGCCCGAACCTTCCATCTGCGCGGCCACGCTCGAACCCGAAGGACGCGATGCTCGACCGACTGATCCATGCCGGCCTCGCGATCCTGCTGCTCCTGGCCATCGGCGCCCTGTTCTCGACGAACCGGCGGGCGATCCGGCCCCGGGTCGTGCTCAGCGCCCTGGCATTGCAGGTGGGCCTCGGGGCGCTGATCCTGTTCCTGCCCGCCGGGCAGGCCGCGCTGAGGGCCGCCGCCGACGTGGTGGTGACGGGGCTCTCCTACGGCGACCGCGGCACGGCGTTCCTGTTCGGCGGGCTGGTGGAGCCGAAGATGTTCGAGCTGTTCGGCGGGTCGGGCTTCATCCTGGCCCTGCGGGTGCTGCCGCAGATCCTGTACGTCTCGGCCCTGATCGGAGTGCTGTACCATCTCGGCGTGATGCAGGCCCTGGCGCGCGGCCTCGGCGCCGGGCTGCGGCGGATCCTCGGCACCTCGCCGATCGAATCGTTCTCGGCGGTGATCACCATCGCGATCGGCCAGAGCGAGATCGCGGTGGCGCTGCGCCCGTTCCTGCCGCTGCTGACGGGCGCCGAATTGTTCGCCGTGATGTCGAGCGGCGCGTCCTCGACGGCGGGGTCGATCCTGGCCGGCTACGCGGCACTCGGCGTGCCGATGACCTACCTGCTCGCGGCCTCCGTGATGGCGATCCCGGGCGGCCTGCTCTACGCCAAGATCCTGATGCCCTCGACCGAGCCGACCCGGATCGCCACCACCCGGGTGGAGTTCGGCGAGTCCCGGGCTGCCAACGTCATCGAGGCGGCGGCGGACGGCACCCAGAAGGGCCTCGTCGTCGCGGTCTCGGTGGGCGCCATGCTGATCGCCTTCGTCGGCCTGATCGCCCTGGCGAACGGGATCGTCGGCTATGTCGGCGGCCTCGCCGGCTATTCGGGGGCGTCGATCGAGGGCGTGCTCGGCTGGGCGCTCGCCCCGCTGGCCTGGCTGCTCGGGGTGCCCTGGGAACACGCGTCGCTCGTAGGCGGCGCGATCGGCCAGAAGATCGCCTTCAACGAGTTCCTGGCCTACGCCACCCTGTCGCCGACCCTCGGCGCCGGCACCCTCGACCCGCGCTCCCAGGCGATCGTCTGCTTCGCCCTGTGCGGATTCGCCAACCTCGCCTCGATCGCGATCCAGCTCGCGAGCTTCTCCAGCCTCGTCCCGGAGCGGCGCGCCGAAGTCGCCCGCTACGGATTGCGGGCGATCCTCGCCGGGACTCTGGCGAACTTGACGAGCGCGGCGATCGCCGGGTTGTTCGTGGGGTGAGGACAGAAGACGAATGATGACGGCGTCGTGCATCGATTCTGTGGACGGAATTTTACCGTCTCATCTCATGCTTAACGACTGACGAAACGGCTATTCATGAGCATATCTGCGCATAAATGATCGCTAGAAAATAAATAATTACAATTTAATTCGCAGATTTATTGATCAAGTCATCGCAGAATTGATTTTCACATATATAAATGTGCGTTCAATACGAATATATAGATCAAAAACATGATTGTCGCGACATCAATCGACACATCCACCAGGTGGCTGATCGATCTGTTTCCGCACGCGGCGAGCACGGTCATAATGATCTGTAACCGCCTGCGTGAAAACGATAATTGGTTTCCAGCCTACGGCGCCACCGACCAGAACCTCTGCCGGTTGAACAGCATGTCCCGGGTCCCGACCGTCGGCCCCTCGGCCGGTTTGGCGCAATCGGGCTCGCGCGGTTTGGCCACCGCCGCCAGGGTCGCGACGACGGGGGCCGGCTTCAGGCCGAGGCGCGCCTGGACCTCCGGCTGACGGGCCGCCGCGATGGTGAGCACGGCGGCGATCAGGCCGCCGGCGACGGTTCCGAGGAAGAAATTCAGCATCTCTGACGCGATCCGGTGACCGGCTTGGTGGGGCCACAGTCTCTGGTCACTGTCCAACCCGGCGGGAACATGGCGGACCTGTTGCTCACGCGGCCTTAACACTTGATCTGCGACAGCTGCACGCAAGCCCGCCGGTGTGGCAGGTGCGATGACGGGGCTGGACCGCCTATGAACTACGCCGCCAACGCCTATGCCCGGACATCCCGGTCCGCGCTGACACCGCGCGAAGCCGAATCCGCAGTCCTGCTCAAGGCGGCCCAGCAGCTGATCGGCGCCAGCCAGGGGATCGCCGACGGGGACACCAAGCGCCTCAACGAGGCCCTGTCGTTCAACCAGCGCGTCTGGACCATCCTGGCCACCGAGGCGACCGCCGACGAGAACCCGCTGCCGGCCGATATCAAGCGGGGCATCGGCAACCTGGGCGTGTTCGTGCTGCGCAGCTGCGTCGACACGATGATCGAGCCGACCCCGGAGAAGATCGCCACCCTCGTGGGGATCAACAACGAGATCGCCGCCGGCCTCCAGGGCAACCCGCGCTGAAGGCGGGCTCCGCTCCGGAAACGGGCGCGCTCAGGCGGCGGTGTCGGGCGCAGGCCGCTCGACCGTCGCGGCCTGGGCCAACGCCGCGCCCTCCCACTCGACGAGCTTCCGGCCCAGCTTGATCGCCGGGTAGAACGAACCCGCCTCGACCGCCTCCGCGATGGCGGCGACCTGCGGCGCCGCCGCCGGCGCCAGCCGGATCAGCTCCCCGGCCTGTCGGAAGAACAGGTCGATGCTCGCGGCCGGGTCGTCCGCCAGGTAGATCACCGTCAGGGTCAGGTGGATCTGCTTGCAGGCCGTGTCGGCCTCGCTCTCCGTGATGATCTCGCTCTCGCGCAGGAACTTGCACTGCGTCTCGATCAGGAAGGTCGAGCGCCGGTCGCCGTTGCGAATCAGCGCGCCGTTGATGATCAACCTCTCGAGCGGTTTCAGTTCCAGGCGCAGGGGCATCGCGTGTTCCTTTCTAGAAGACGCGCCGATCTGATTCGGAATGCGTTAACGTTTGGACAATGGCGGCCGACCGCCGTTGACGCGGCCGATGATCCGGACAGGATTGTCGCGCGGCGCGGAACGTCGATTCTTCGAAGTCCTTTCGCGTCGCTCGCGACGATGCGGCGCCTCAGCCTTCGGAGAATTGCCGATGACCTCTTCCACGACGCGCGCCCTCTATCCGTCCCTGCGCGGGAAACGCGTGCTCGTGACGGGCGGCGCCTCGGGAATCGGTGAAGGTCTGGTCGAAGCCTTCGTCGCCCAGGGCGCCCGCGTCGCGTTCTGCGACATAGCCGATGAGCCGGCACACGCCCTGGTGGCGCGGCTCGCCCACGGGGCCGCGCACCCGCCGGTCTACCGCCGCTGCGACCTCAGCGATGTCGAGGCCGTCCGCTCCCTGGTGGCGGAGGTGGAAACGGAATTCGGCGGCCTCGACGTGCTGGTCAACAACGCCGGCAACGACGACCGCCACACGATCGTGGACGTGACGCCCGCCTACTGGGACGACCGAATGGCGGTGAACCTGCGTCACCTGTTCTTCGCGGCGCAGGCCGCCGTGCCGGCGATGCGCCGGGCGGGCGGCGGCGTGATCCTGAACTTCGGCTCGATCAGCTGGCACCTCGGCCTCAAGGACATGCCGCTCTACCAGACCGCGAAGGCCGCCATCGAGGGGATGACCCGGGCGCTGGCCCGGGATCTCGGTCGCGACGGCATCCGGGTCTCGGCGATCGTGCCCGGCAACGTCCAGACACCCCGCCAGGAGCGCTGGTACACCCCGGAGGGCGAGGCCGAGATCGTCGCGTCGCAGTGCCTGGACGGCCGGATCCAACCCTCCGACGTCGCCGCCCTGGTGCTGTTCCTCGCCTCGGACGACGCCCGGATGTGCACGGGGCACAATTACTTCATCGACGCCGGCTGGCGCTGAGGCTTTTGAAGAAGCGGCCATCTTGGGCTGCCAAGCTAACGTTCACCGAGCCCCGGCGGATCAGGATAGGGTTGAAACGTCCGAACGGGACAGCTCCTCCCGGGACGGCGTTGGCTGACTGGTCTCGTTGATGGGTGGCGATCGCAGACGGAGCCGATAGCGCGCCGAATCTGCAGACGGACGATCAGGCGGGTGCAATGCCGACGACCCGGAAGCAATGATCCACCACCTGGGACGCGATCGCGTCCGCCCGCCCGGTCCTGGCAGCGCCCAGGACGACACCGTGGAGCGCGTTGAACAGGAACGCAGCCGTGAAGCGCGCATCCGCGATCGCCCAGGCTTTCGCGTCGCTGCCATCGCCGAGCAATCCCGCGAGATGATCGATCAGGATGTTGTCGGTCAGGCCGTCCTGGCTCGGCGGCGGCACATCGGTGAACACGATCTCGTGCAGGCGCACCGATGTAGCGTATCCCCGGCGGCAGGCCGTGACCCAAGCGGCCAGCCGGCCGGTCCAATCCCCGTCGGCCCGGCGTTCGACCTCCGCCTCGATGGCTTGGAGCAAGGTGTCGACGAACCGTTGGCGCAGACCGCCCGCCACGGCCTCCTTGGAGGCGAAGTGCAGGTAGAAACTGCCCTTCGCCATGCCTGCCCGGGTCGTGATCTGCTCGACGGTGGTGGACGCGAAACCCTGGTCGATGAACAGGCGCTCGGCCGCGTTCATGAGGTCCTCGCGCCGCTCTTCCGGCGGTCTGGTCCTGGGCTTGGTCTTGGTCGGCACGGAAGCGGTCTCGGGAAGGGGGGCGCTCACGTCTGCCTGACGGGTTATCGCAGGGATGGGAAGGGGCGCCGCCGGATGAGAGCAGCGCTTCAATTGACTGACCGCCAGTCATTTATTAGATGGATGGCGCGACGCCGCCCGGGACGCGTGGGCCCGGCGGACGCGGATCGCGCCCCGGGGACGTGCCATGGACAGGACAATCGAACGGTGCCGCGAGGTCCGGCTGCGGACGTACCCCGACGGGATGATCCAGCCCGGCGACCTGGCGATCGTCGAAACGGCCTTGCCGGACATCGGCCCGAACGATCTCGTGGTCCGCAATCGCTGGTTCCGGATCTCCATTTCGACCCGGCTCATGGCCAACCCGGATGCGCAGGCGGTCGAAGGCATTCCGTTTCCAGCGTTGAAGCCCGGCGACGCGCTGGCGGACGGCGCGATCGGCCAGGTCGTCACCAGCCCGCCCGGGAGCGGGTTCGCGGTTGGCGCGTATGTCTCGCATCCCCTGGGGTGGCGGGATTACGCGGTCGTCGATGCCGGACGGTGCGTCGCGCTCGGTCCGGCCCCGATCGAGCCGGCGGCTTATCTCGGCCATGGCTGGACGGCCTACGCGGCCCTGACCCGGGGCGTCACGGTACGCCCGGGCGATACGGTGTTCGTGTCGAGCGGGGCGGGTGCGATCGGATCGATGGCCGGACAGATCGCCCGCAAGCTCGGCGCGACGCGGGTGATCGGCAGCACCAGCACTCAGGGCAAAGCGGAATGGATGACGGACGAGCTCGGCTATGACGCGGTGATCCTGCGCGGCGCAGGCCCGATCGTGGATCAGTTGAAGGCGGCCGCTCCGGACGGCGTGGACGTGTTCGTCGACATGGTCGGCGGCGAACAGCTGGCAGCTGCAGCAGAGGCCGCGCGCGACGGTGCGCGGTTCGTCCTGCTCGGCGCGCTGACCGCCGAGCTGAACGCTGCGGGCGCCATCATCGTCGCGCCGGTGGAGCTCGACTCGTTCCAGCTGATCCTCAGGGACGTCACCCTGCGCGGCTACAGTGCCGATCGCGACAGCGCCGCGGCATTCCCGGCCTGGATCGCCTGGCAGCGCGACGCCGGTCTCCATTTTGCCGGCACGACGGTGACCGGGCTGGAGCAGGCGCCCCGCGCCTTGCACGACGCCTGCGAAGGCCGGCTCAGGGGCGTCGTCCTGGTGGCGCTTTGACCGCGCGCCCGTCACGGGGCATCCCCGCCGACGCTTCGGCGGGGAAGGCGCGGTGGGTCAGCCCTTGCTGGCCTCGTAGCGTGCCTTGTTCTCGGCGTTCGGCGGATAGAGGCCCGGAAGCGCGGCGCCCTTGCCGACCTCCTCCATGAGCCAACCCTCGAAGCGCTCCTGCTCGGGGGCGAGTTCCATCACCGTCTCGATGAGCGCGGCCGGAATCAGCACGGCGCCGTCCTCATCCACCACGATCAGGTCGTCGGGGAACACGGCGACGCCGCCGCAGGCGATCGGCTGCTGCCAGGCCACGAAAGTCAGGCCGGCCACGGAGGGCGGAGCCGCCGCGCCCTGGCACCAGACCGGCAATCCGGTCCCCAGGACGCCCGCGACGTCGCGCACCACACCATCGGTGACCAGGGCAGCCACGCCCTTCTTGGCCATCCGGGCGCACAGGATGTCGCCGAAGATGCCGGCATCGGTCACGCCCAGCGCGTCCACCACCGCGATGCAGCCCTCCGGCATCGCCTCGATCGCCGCCCGGGTCGAGATCGGCGACGACCAGGATTCCGGCGTGGCGAGATCCTCGCGGGCCGGGACGAACCGCAACGTGAAGGCCCGGCCGACGATCCGGGGCTGGCCGGGCCGCAGCGGACGGGTGCCCCGCAGCCAGATGTTGCGAAGACCCTTCTTCAGCAGGATCGTGGTGATCGTGGCGGTGGTGACCTTCGAGAGCACCTCGACGACCTGAGCGTCGCTCGACATCCGCATATCCTTCCCGGCTGGTGCGGCTCTCACGCGAGCCAATCTTCCCGCATCCTAGATGCCATCGCACCCAATGTCGTCCATCCAGCATCCGCAGTGTCGGACGCCTACAGAAATGACGGTCACGTGCGCAGGGCGTATCACCCCTCCGCGAAGGTCGATCGTATCGACGGAACCACTGGCCTGAATCGCGGTTTCTGTATATACTGACAGCGTGCGTTTCACTTACGGTCAGCCCAAGCGGCAGGCGAACATCGCCAAGCACGGCATCGATCTCGCCGAGTTCGAGATGGCGTTCAGTTTCGACCGCTTTCTGACCATCATGACCAAGTCCAGCCGCACTGGGCGCAAACGGTTCAAGCTGATCGGCAGTTGGCACGGCCAGACCGTCGTAGTCGCCATCGTCTCCCCACTTGGCTCCGAGGCGATCGATGTCGTCAGCGTGCGGCTGGCTAACGCGAAGGAGAAAGCCCGCTATGCCGAAGGCTGAGAATGCGCCGGGTTACACCCCGACCGAAGCGTACACCCAGGCCGATTGGGATGAGGTCTCCGATAATCCCCCTTTGACCGAGGCCGAATTGGCTTCAGCCCGTTCCGGTCCACACGGGATGCCGCCTGAGATGGCGGAGACCTTCCTGAAGCACACCGGACGGCCCAAGGACGCGGCGAAGGCCGTCCCCGTCTCGCTGCGTGTACCGCCGGATGTGCTGGCCGCATACAAAGCCCGGGGCCCCGGCTGGCAGACGCGTATGAACAAGGCTTTGGCGGCCGGGCTACGGCCTGAGACCGAGGTAGCCGGGGTGAAACGCACAAACCGTGAGGACAACCGGCGGGAACGATCCGCGCCATCGCCGAAGCGCCGGACCTCTCGGTGACGACGCTCACAGCGGAAGCCCGGACGGAGAACCGTCCGGGGGCGGGGCCTGCCTCAGTCGCAGGTCTCCTTCTTCACGGTCTTGGAATCACCCATCTCGTCCTCCTTGCGCACCGTCTTGGTGACGCAGCCGTCACCGTGATCGTGAACGGTGACGGACTTCGACTCGGAGGCCGGACGATCGACCACCACGGCGGGACGGTCGCGCTCGATCACGGTGGTCTGGGCTTGGGCGGCGGCGCCAAGGCTGAGCAGGGCGGCGGTGGCGAGGAACATCTGGCGCATACGAAAACTCCGGTTTTCGATTTCGGTCCCGAGTAACGGCGGCTCCAGCTTGAGCGTTCCGCAATTTGTGGTGGACGGCTCGGGCCATGCCGTGGCGGCCGAACGCCGGCGATCCAACGGGCGGAGGGGGCCGGAAAGCGGGCCGAACCCGTAAGCGAACGCGGCTCGGCCCACACGTCGTTCGGCTTGGAACGCAGCCGGAGCGACCCCCCCAAAGGACCCCGGGACGGGCTCGCATTCAAGGTCGGCGGACTACGTGCCGGGGGCTCAGCCGCCGGTCATCGGCGGGAAGAACGCGATCTCGGCGGCGCCCGCGATCTGCGCGTCGGGCTTGGCATGGGTCCGGTCGATGGCCGCCCGGACCACCCCCGGATCCTCGAACGCGTAGGCGTATTCCTCGCCGCGGCCACGCAGCCAGGCGACCAGATCGGTCACGGTGGCGACCTCCGGAGGGGGCGCCAGCTCCTCTTCGGCGCGGCCGATTCGCTCGCGGACCCAGGCGAAATAGACGAGCTTCATCGCAACACCGTGCCGGAAGGGGATCGGCGGCCGCCCGTTCAGCGCGGGTCGTCGATCACATGCTTGATCCCGGCCCTCATATAGTCCCAGCCGGTCCAGAGCGTGAGGGCGGCCGCGATCCAGAGCAGCGCGAGGCCGATCGGCTCCGTCCCGGGCAGGACCCGCTCGCCCGCAGGCCCGGCCACCAGGAAGCCGAGCGCCACGAGCTGCACCGTCGTCTTCCACTTGGCGATCTTGCTGACCGGCACGCCAACCTTCAACTCGGCGAGGTACTCGCGCAGGCCCGAGACCAGCACCTCACGGCACAGGATCACGATCGCCGCCCAGACCGACGAGCCGACGATGGTATGGTCGGCAGCAAGCATCAGCAGGCAGGCCGAGACCAGCAGCTTGTCGGCGATCGGATCGAGCATACGGCCGAGCGCGGAACTCTGGTGGTAGGTCCGCGCGACATAGCCGTCGAGATAGTCGGTGATCGCCGCCGCCACGAAGACGCCGAGCGCGGTCCAACGCGCGGTGTGCGAGTCGGGCCAGAACAGCAACGCGACCATCACCGGCACCGCGACGAGGCGCCCGTAGGTCAGGCAATTCGCGAGCGTCCAGGCTGGCGACCGTCGTCGGGGAAGGACGGTGTTCATCGCCGGGGTGAAATCAGAGCCGGGCCCGGGCGTCAACGTCTCGGCCGCGGGCACGGCCGTGACGGCGGGATCCTCAGGCGCCGGCATGGAAGAAATCGTAGACCGCGCGCGCGGTCGCGGCGTTCACCCCGGGGGTCTTGGCCAGGTCCTCGAAGGCGGCTCGCTCGATCGCCTTCACGGTTCCGAAATGATGCAGCAGCGCGCGCTTGCGGCTGGGTCCGATGCCGGCAATCTCGTCCAAGGGATTCTTCACCATCTCACGCTTGCGCTTGGCCCTGTGGCTGCCGATGGCGAAGCGGTGGGCCTCGTCTCGCAGCCGCTGTACGAAGTAGAGCGTCGGGTCGCGCGGCGGAAGCTTGAACGGCGGCCGGCCGGGCACGAAAAACGTCTCACGCCCCGCATCGCGGTCGCGACCCTTGGCGATGCCGATCAGCGGGACGTCTTTCACGCCGATCTCGTCGAGCGCCGTGCGGGCCGCGTCGAGCTGACCCTTGCCGCCGTCGATGAGGACCAGATCCGGCCAGGCGGGAAACGCCTCGCCATCCTCCGCGGGCACGGGGGGCAGCTCCGGAGCGCCTTCCTCGGCGCCAGCCGCCGCAGCCTCGCGCTCGGTGCGCGGCGCCTCCTTGACCAGGCGCTTGAACCGCCGCTGCAGGACCTCGCGCATCATGCCGTAATCGTCCCCCGGGGTGAGTTCCTCCGACTTGATGTTGAACGTGCGGTAATGCGTCTTCATGAACCCGGTCGGCCCGGCCACGATCATCCCGCCCACCGCGTTCGTGCCCATGATGTGCGAGTTGTCGTAGACCTCGATCCGCCGCGGCGTCCGGTCCATGCCGAAGGCCTGCCCCAGGGCCGTGAGCAGCTTGCCCTGCGAGGCGGTGTCGGCCAGCCGCCGGGCGAGCGCCTCCTTGGCGTTGCGCTGGGCGTACTCGACGAGGTTCCTCCGCTCGCTGCGGCTCGGCCGGTGGATCTCGACGCGGTAGTCGACCCGGCTCGAAAGCGCGGCCGCGACCAGTTCGGCATCCTCGATCGGGTGGCTGGTCAGCACCGTGCGGGGCGCGGGCTTGTCGTCGTAGAACTGGCTGATGAACGAGCCGAGCACCTCCTCGGGAGTCATGGTCCGGTCGGCCTTCGGGAAGTAGGCGCGGTTGCCCCAGTTCTGGAAGTTCCGGAAGAAGAACACCTCGATGCAGAACTGGCCGGCCTGCTCGTCGAGGGCGAAGACGTCGGCCTCCTCGACGCCCTGGGTGTTAACCCCCTGCACCCCCTGGATGGCCGAGAGCGCAGCGATCCGGTCCCGGTAACGGGCGGCGCGCTCGAATTCCAGGGCTTCGGACGCCTCCTGCATCTCGGTGCGCATCCGGTCCTTCACGGCGTTGGACTTGCCCGCCAGGAACGCCCGGGCCGCATCCGCCATGGCGGCGTAGTCGTCGGTGCCGATCTCCCCGGTGCAGGGGCCGGAGCAGCGCTTGATCTGATAGAGCAGGCAGGGCCGGCTGCGATTCTCGTAGTAGCTGTCGGTGCAGGTGCGCAGCAGGAAGGCGCGTTGCAGCGCGTTGACGGTCCGGTTGACCGCCCAGACGCTGGCGAAGGGGCCGTAGTAATTGCCCTTCCGGCGCCGTGCGCCGCGGTGCTTCACGATCTGCGGCGCCGGGCCGTCGGCGGTGACCAGGATGTACGGGAACGACTTGTCGTCCCGCATCAGCACGTTGAAGCGGGGCTTGAGCTGCTTGATCAGGTTGGCTTCGAGGAGCAGCGCCTCGGTCTCGGTGGCGGTGGTGACGAACTCCATCGCCGCCGTCTGGGAGATCATCCGGGCGATGCGGTTCGAGTGCGCCTGGCCCCGCGCGTAGGAGCCGACCCGCGCCTTCAGGTTCTTGGCCTTGCCGACGTAGAGGACGTCGCCCCGATGGTCGAACATCCGGTAGACGCCGGGCGCGTTCGGCAGCGTCGACCAGAACCGGCGGATCACCTCGGTGCCGGCCTGGACCGCGCCGGGGTCGAAATCGAAATCGATCTCCGGCGCATCCTCGGCGGACAGCGCGGCCTCGGACTCGCCAGCGCTCTCCTCGCGCTCGGCGTCGCGGCCGTCGTCGAAGGTATCGGGGGGCAGGTCTGAGAGGGCTCTGCGGTTCATACCGCAGATCTAAGCGTTCCCGGCGCCGAGCGGCACCGGGTCGGCCGACAAAATTGCCGGGCCGAGCCTGCGCTGCCGTCTCAGTCGAACAGCGAGTCGATGTCGTTCTGGTCGACGTGCCCCGGATCGTCGTCGAGCTTCGGCCCGTTGAGCAGGCTGCTCTCGTCGTCCAGCGCGGTCGAGACCGGCATGACGGTGATGAGGTCGCGGAAGCTGTCGAGCTGCGTCCAGGCGGCGATCAGTCGATCCAGGTGCTCCTCGATGAACTTCATCACGCCGACGATCTTGTTGATCCGTTGGCCTGTCAGATCCTGGAAGTTGCAGGCCTCGTAGGCCGAGATCACCCGCTCCTGGATGATGTCGACGTGCTGCTTCATGCCCGGCGGCAAGTTCGCCGTGTAGAGCATGCCGGCATTCGACTCGATCTCCTCGACCGCGTTGAGCAGCTGCGTCGTGGCGCGCTCGGTCGATTCGACCACCGCGTCGAGCTCGTCCGCCGCCCGGCGCATGCCCTTGCCGCTGTTCTCCGACCGGTGGAGCGTCGCCAGCTCGGACTTGGTCCGGGTGATCGCCTCCTTCATCAGGTCGAGTTCGGAGCGCATCGCCAAGGCGTCGTGCAGCTCGCGGCGGCACGTCTCGATCGTCTCGTCGGCGCTCATCTGGGTGATGCGCCGCAGATCCATGATCGCGCTGAGGATCTCGTCCAGCCGGTCGTTCGAGACGCCTGGATCGGGAGCGATGGGTAAAACCGCGGGGAGCCCGAGGCTGTCTTCGATGCGATAGCGCTTCTGGGTCATCGTCGGGGCGTGAGCCTTCAGGATCGGTCGTTCGAACTGTCTACCACAATCGGTTAGCGGACTGTGACTGCCAAGCTTGCCGGCCAGCGATTCCTGTCCGGCGCGCCCGTTTAACCTATCGGAGGTTGTGAGCCGCTGCGATTTACTAGCGATTCACGCTAATCTCGCGCGGCCGGGGAGGGCGCCGGGCCGGCCGGCCGATTCACCATGTTGATTCACCGGAACGCGCGGATGCGGGTGGATCACTGCGCGAATCGGGGCCGTCAGCCCTCCTGCAGGAAGCATCGACGATGCGTGGTTCGGTCCGTCTGGCTCTGTGTGCGGTCCTGGCGACCGTGACGCTGTCCGCCCCGGTTTCCGCGCAGCCGTCGCGCTACGCCGAAGGCGGCGGCTATGGCGGCGGACTGATCGAGTACCTCATGACCGGGCAGGCCGGGGGAGGGACCCGGAGCCGTCCGCAGCGCGACGCGGCTCCCCAGCGTGTCGCGGCCTATTCGGGCGAGCTGCTGCCCGCCGAACCCGAGCCCCTTCAGGACATGTCGCGGCAGGTTCTGCCGCCGCAGGCCTACGGTGCACCGCAAGCCTACGGCGCGTCGCAGGGGGATCCGGGCCGCATCGCCCGGGAGGTCGGCCCGGAATACCGCCGCCAGGAGGTCGCCTTCGCGGGGCCGCAGCGGCCCGGGACGATCGTGATCGACACCTCCGCCCGGCACCTCTACCTCGTCCAGCCCGGGCAGCGGGCGCTGCGCTACGGGATCGGCGTGGGTCGGCCGGGCTTCGCCTGGAGCGGCCTCAAGACCGTCAGCCGCAAGGCCGAGTGGCCGGACTGGACGCCGCCGGCCGAGATGCTCGCCCGCCGCCCCGACCTGCCGCGGCACATGGCGGGCGGCCCCGAGAACCCGCTGGGCGCGCGGGCGCTCTATCTCGGCTCCTCGCTCTACCGCATCCACGGCACCAACGAGCCGGGCACCATCGGCCAATCGGTCTCCTCGGGCTGCATCCGGATGATGAACGAGGATGTCGTGGATCTCTACGATCGTGTTCCGGTGGGCACTCGGGTCGAGGTTCTGTAGCCCGCGTGTCCGCCGGCGCGGGAATCCTGTCGGCGCGGGCGCACCAGGTTGGTCGGGTCTGTCAAAAGCTTCAAGAAACGGGAACGTGACTGTTCAAGAGGCCACGAACGCTTCGAGTTTTTCGGCCCTCCAGGCCGACGATGCGCTGACTTCGAACCTGGGCCGACGAAAGGGGGCAGGCGAAGCGCGATCCTCGCAGAGGTGCGCGGCGGTGCCTTCTCGGCCACGGTGAGGAACAGGCCTGCAGCCTGAACCATGCCTCAGAGCCGCATGCTTGATGCTCGACGTGAACCGTCTGGGAGCCGGTCTGCGTCGGAGATCGCGGGCGCTGGGTATCCCCGATCGCCGGCCGCGGCGTAGAATGACGTCAGCGATCGCGCGGCTGGCGGTGGGCCGATGCCTGCATCAGGACTTCGAACAGCCTCCGCTCGATCCAGCGCCGAAACCTGCCGGAGACCGTGCGCCACGGCAGAAAGCCCGCTGGCAGCATTCGCCAGGCGCCACCGACCCGCAAGTGCCGAGTAATCCCGCCAGCCCCCCCCCCGGCGCGCGGGCTTTGCCGCCGGACTACCCGCCAGACGAACTTCGCGCCTGCCTACAAGACGGATGGGGACGGCCGGCGCAGGATCTCACACGGGCTCTGCGATGGTTGGCTTTCTGTCTGTCTGCTTTCCATCGGTCGAACCAGAGACGCGGACGCGTGCTTGGGGCCCGACAACGAAAGCTCCACCCATCCCAAGCCTGCGACGCCGCTCGGCACCTTCGCAGACGCGGGCGTCGATCCCTGAAGCACCGGCGATCTTACGCACGGGCCGCTTCGAGGACGCCGGTCGCCAGGGCCACCCAATAGGCGGCCCCGATGGGCAGGGCGTCGTCGTTGAAGTCGTATCCGGGATTGTGAAGCGGCCGGCCGGGCTCGGCGCCGTCGGTGCCGAGCCAGACGTAGGCGCCGGGGCAGGCCTGCAGCATGTAGGCGAAGTCCTCCGAGGCCATCGACGGCGCGACGTCATCATGCCGCGCCGGTATGGCCGGGACCCGGGCTGCGGCGGCGAGCGCGAGCGGGACGGCGTCCGGGGCGTTGACCGTCGCGGGATATCCCGTGTGGTAATCGACCTCGGCGGCGCCGCCATGCGTGCGGGCGGTGCCCGTGGCGATCTCCGTGATGAGCGCCGCGACCGTCCCGCGGACGCTCTCGGAGAGGCAGCGGACGGTCCCCCGGATCGTGGCGAGGTCCGGGATCACGTTCCAGGCGTCGCCGCCGTGGATCTGGGTGATGCTCACCACCGCGGGATCGAGCGGAGCGATCCGGCGGCTGACGATGGTCTGCAGGGCCAGAACCGTCTCGGAGGCGATCACCAGCGTGTCGATGCCCCGCTCCGGCATGGCGGCGTGCGTCCCCGAGCCCCTGACGCGGATCTCGAACGTGTCGAGGGAGGCCATGATCGGGCCCGGGGTGGTGGCGAAGGCTCCGAGCGGTAATCCTGGCCAGTTATGCAGGCCCCAGACCGTGTCGCAGGGGAACATCCGGAACAGGCCGTCCTCGACCATCGCCCGGCCGCCGCCCTCGCATTCCTCGGCCGGTTGGAAGATGACCCGGACCGTGCCGCGCAGGTCTTCCACGCGGGCGAGCTGGCTGGCGGCGCCGAGCAGCATCGCGACATGCCCGTCATGCCCGCAGGCATGCATCACACCCGGATTTGTGGAGGCGTAGGGCAGGCCGGTCGCCTCGTGGATGGGCAGCGCGTCCATGTCGGCGCGCAGGCCGATGGCCGGGCCTTCCCCCCGTCGCAGCGTCCCGACGACGCCCGTCCGGCCCAGGCCCCGATGGACCTCGAAGCCGCAGGCGGCGAGTTCGCGTGCGACGAGATCCGCGGTGCGGACCTCCGCGAAGGCGAGCTCCGGATGGGCGTGCAGGTCGCGCCGCCAGGCGACCATGCGATCGAGGATGTCCGCGTCTATGCTCATGCCGTTCGCTCCCTGGCCGTCACAGGTCCAAGTCCGGCCATCCCTGCGCGTCGGTCGATCCGCCACCGAGCCCGGCCCGGCGGCGGATCGAACCATGTCTCACGTCACCGGCACATGCATCCAGAACTGCGCGATCAGGGTCGCGCCCAGGAACGTACCGGCATTCGCCATGAACGAAACCACGACGATGCGCCAACCCAATTGCCGGAAGGCGGGGATGTCCTTGGCTATGGACAGGCCGGCGAACGTCAGGATCGGGGTGGCCAGGGCGAGGAAGTTGATCTTGCCGGTCAGCGCGGCGATCTCGGCCGCGTACGGCATGGCCGGATAGGTCAGCGCCATGCCGATCAGGGAGACCCAGATCACCGCGGGAAGCTTCCGCGCCGAGAGCACGTAGAGGCCCCAGCCGAGGATCACGACTCCGATGATGATCGCCATCCCGCCCACGACGGCGGCGTCGGGGATCACGCCGTAGGTCAGATAGTTGCCGATGAGCCCGTAGGCGCCGATCAGCAGCCACGCCACCAGCATCTCGGCGAACCCGATCGTCGTTTCCTCGTGCGCCGGGGTCACGGCGACGGCCGAGGGCTCCCGGACCGTGTTGGGGCGGTTGCGTCCGAGGATCGGTTCGAGCTTGCCGTAGGCCCAGATTGTGAAGGGCAGCGACAGGAATAGCGTGAAGTAGGTTCCGATTGTCGTGGTGATCAGGTTGCTCGCCGCCGCGAAGGTGGCGACATCCTTGGCCACCTCGGGGGTCTGCTGCGCCGCGATGGCCCCCGACGCGGCGGCCATCATGCTGCCGGATCCGACGCCGGCCCCCATGGCGAGCGCGAGGGGATTGAAGATGTTCAGGCTGGCGATGAGGCCGGCCAGGACGGCGATGAAGACCGCCCCGAACACCGTACCGGTAAGGTATTCCGCGAGCACGCCGCGCCCCTCGGGGGAATCCATCCCGTAGCGCTCCCCGATGATGGCCAGGCTCGGCTCCCGGCCGACCGAGAAGGTCGCGCCGATGGCCTCCCGCTTGATGCCGAGGAGGAGGGCGATCGGAAGGCCGAACACCATGGTGCCGAAGAAGTGGCCGAACTCCTGGAACACGAGCGACCATCCCGACGCGAAGATCTTCGGCAGCGAGCCGCCGACCAGCAGGCCGAGCTTCGCGATGAAGACGAGGAGGGCCGGCTGCAGGAAGGCGGCCGCGGCCGATTGCGTCGAGGATCGCAGGCGCAGGAAGGCCGGGAGCCGGGGGCTCGCCAGACCGAGGGTTCCGCCGAGCAGGAGGGCCCAGAGCAGGGGCAGCAGGACGATCTTTCCGGTCCCGACGGGGATGTTGATGTTGCCGATGGCCTCGGCGATGACGACGATGACCAGGGCGATCAGGAACAGGCGGACGCGGCTCGGTCTTTCGGCCGGGGCGGACCCGACTGGGATCGGCCCTCGATGGATTGCTTCCTGTGCCATGGCTGTTGTCCTCCCTGCGATCGGTCGCGGCGCTTCTGGTTCTGATTGTTGTTTTTGCGCCGCCATCGGCTCCCGCGGACCTCGTGAGGGGCCCGCGGGGCGACGAAAGCGTCTGTCTGGCGGCAGCGCGTATGGGCGGCCGCTGTCCGGCTCAGCCCACGTAGCCGAAGGCGACGCCGGGTTGGGCTGCGGTCTCGACCCACACGCTCTTGGTCTGGGTGTAGGCCATCAGCGCCTCGCGCCCCGAGGACCTGCCGAAGCCGGAGCGGCCGAACCCGCCGAAGGGCGAGGCGACGTTGATCGTCTTGTAGCCGTTGACCCAGAACGTCCCGGCCCGGACGGCGGCGGCGACGCGGTGGGCGCGGCCGACATCGTTCGTCCAGACCGCGCCGGCGAGGCCGTACGGCGTGGCGTTGGCGATCTCGACCGCCTCGTCCTCGGTCTCGAACGGCAGGACGGTCAGGACCGGGCCGAACACCTCGTCCTGGGCGATCGCCGCATCGGGCGTCACGCCGTCGACCACCGTCGGACCGAAGTAGAAGCCGCCGGTGTCCCGCAGGTTGGCCGGACAGGCACCGCCCGCGGCGACGCGGGCGCCGGCATCCGCAGCCTGGCTCACCATCGCGGCGATCTTGTCAAGTTGTCGGCGGTTGTTGATCGGGCCGATCTGCGTCGTCGGATCGGTGGGCGCGCCCACCGGGATGCGGCCCGCGGCGTGGGACAGCCGCGCCACGAAATCCGCGTGCACCGACCGGTGGACGAGGAGGCGCGAGCCGGCGACGCAGCTCTGCCCGGCACCGCCGAAGATCGCCGCCTGCGCGCCCAACAGGGCACGGTCGAGGTCGGCATCCGCGAACACGATGTTGGCCGACTTGCCGCCGAGCTCGAGCACGCTCGGCACGATGTTGCGCGCCGCCGCGGCCGCGATCTGCGCCCCGGCCTCGGCCGAGCCGACGAACACCACGAGCCGCGTGTCGGCATGGGCGACGGCCGCCGCCCCGGTGGTCGGGCCGGCGCCAGCCAGCACCGAGACCAGGCCGCGCGGGATCCCCTCGGCCCGGTCGCACAGCATCCCGAGCGCCAGGGAGGTCAGCGGCGTCAGCTCGGAGGGCTTCAGCACCACCGCGTTGCCGGCGCAGATGGCCGGGGCGATCTGCCAGCCGGCGGTGAAGATCGGGGCGTTCCACGGCGTGATCTGCACCACGGTGCCGAACGGTTCGGCGCGGGTGTAGTTCAGGTGCGAGGTCGGGACCGGGATGACCTCGCCGTGCAGCTTGTCGCACCAGCCGGCGTAATATTCGAACATCTCCGCGACCTTGCCGACCTCACCGCGCGTGTCGCGGATCGGCTTGCCGGCCGACAGGGTCTCCAGCTCGGCCAACGCGTCGGCGTTCTGACGGATCAGGGCGGCCACCGCCCACATCGCCCGGCCGCGGGCCGCCGCCGTCATGCCCCACCAGGTCCGCTGGGCGGGCCGGGCCGCCGCCATGGCGGCGTCCACGACGGACGCGCCGGCATCCGCGAAGCTCGCCACCACCCGGCCGTCCGCCGGGTTCACGAGGTCGAGGGTTTCACCCGTTCCCACGAGGATCTCGCCGGACACGACGCTGCCGATGCGGCCGCCCAGGGAAAGGGCGGACAGGAGTTCCGAGATGCGCTGCGCCGCATCGCCTTGCACGCTGGTCGACATCAGTTCGCTCCGTTCGTGTTGCGGTAATCGGCCATGCGGGTGAAGTCCGCGGCGTCCGGGATGGCGTCGCGGGTGGTCGCCCAGATCTGCGCGACATGGGCGGACAGCGGCAGGTCGGCGCCGCTCTCGGCGGCCAGCTCCATGGCGAGGCGCACGTCCTTGCGCATCAGCCCCGCGGCAAAGCCGCTGTCGAAGGTGTTCGACAGGATCCAGCGGGGAAACATCACCTCGCTGATCGCGCTGCGCCCCGTGGCGGTGTTGACGACCTTGATCGCCTCCTCGGCCGACAGGCCGGCCGCCTCGGACAGGCGCATCGCCTCGCCCGTGGTCACGAGGTGGGCGGCGACGAGCAGGTTGTTCACGAGCTTGACGATGTTGCCGGCGCCGGACGGCCCGACATGCGGGGCGCGGGCCGACATCGCCGACAGCACCGGCTCGGCCAGGGCGTAGTCGGCCTCCGAGCCGCCGACCATCATCGTCAACGTGCCTTCGGCGGCCCCCGAGGGGCCTCCGCTCACCGGCGCGTCGAGCAGGGCATGGCCGGCCTGTTCGAGGCGGGCCGCAAGCCGCCGGGTGGTGCCGGGATCCGAGGTGGAGGTATCGACGACGACGACCTTCCGGTCGGTCCGGGAGAGCAAGCCGCCCTCCGCCGTGACCACGGCCTCGACATCGCGGGCCAGGGGCAGCGAGAAGACCAGGGCGTCCGCGCGACGCAGGACGTCGGCCAGGTCCGGGACGAACGAGACGCCGGCCGCCTCGACGGCGGCCCGCCGGGCGTCGCTGATGTCGTAGCCGATGACCTTGAAGCCCTTGCGAGCCAAGGTCGCCGCCATCCCGAGCCCCATATTGCCGAGCCCGACGACACCCACCGTCTCAATATTCATTTCGATACCTCCCGTTTAGGAGATGGTATCGATCGCCGATACGGTTGCTACAAGAACTGCTTTTCGAACAAGTCGTTCTTGTTAAGGCAACACTCAGCGTTGCGGCTGGAAGGCGACGAGGTGTTCGGTGAGCCAGCCCAGCAGCCGGCCCATCGCTTCCGGCAGCCGCCGTCCCGAGCGCACGACGAGGTGTGCGCTCGCCTCGGACAGGACCGGGTCGAGCAGGGGGATCACGGTGACCGCGTTGGTCTGCAACTCGGCCGCGACGGCGAAACGCGGCAGGAACGCGACGCCCAATCCCGCCGTCACGAAGCGCCTGTGCATCTCGAAGGACGCGGTCTCCAGCCGTGCGACGAGCCGGAAGCCGCCATCGGCCTCGACGCGTCCCAGCAACTGGCGCACGCCGTGATCGGAGGGAAGCAGGACGACCGGCTCGGAGGCGAAGGTGCGCAGGCCCTTGGGGGTCGAGGAACCGGCGAGGGGATGATCCTTCGGGAGAACCGCCAGCAGCGGCTGCCGCGCCGACACGACGCCGCGCACGTCCGGATGGGCGGGCGGGTTGTAGGCGAGACCGATATCCGTATCGCCCTGTGCGACCGCCGACAGCACGCTGTCCGTGGTCCCAAGGGAGACCTGAAACGAGATTCCGGGATAGGCCGTGACGAAGTTGGCCAGGCCGTTATCGAGCAGGTCGACCAGGAAGCCTGCGCCGCAGGTCAGCCGGATCGTCCCCTGCTGGACGCCGCGCAGCCGTTTGAGGCTGTCCTGGAGGAGCGCGGCCTCGTCGGCCTGGCGCTGGGCGTGCTGGGCGACGATGCGACCGGCCTCCGTCGGCACGACGCCGCGCGGTAGGCGTTCCAGGAGGTTCTCGCCGCACTCGGCCTCCATCTCGCTGATGTGGCGGCTGACCGCGGAGGCGGCGACGTTGAGCGCTTCCGCGGCGCCCCGCACGGAGCCGGTCCGCACGACGGCCAGGAAGTATCGCAGCGCTCGATCGTTCATCGCCGGGTAAGCGTGCGCTCTGGCCCCCCGCATATCAAGGCGCGAGCGCGCATCGACGGGCCCGAACCACGCCGTCTGCCCATCGACCTTCGCCCGTCCGGCGCGACCGGTCGCCCGTCGCTCACGCCGGACCGCCTTCGGCGTCCGCCCCGTGGATGTACCGGCGCTCGTACCGATCGCCCAGACCGGTCAGCACCTCGTAGCCGATGGTGCCCGCATCGGCCGCGACCGCATCCAGGGAGCGGTGCGGCCCGATGATCTCGACCATGTCGTCCTCGGCCAGCGCCCCGGCCGGAAGCGCGGAGGCATCCACCACGATGCTGTCCATCGACACCCGGCCGAGGATGGGCAGCGCGGCGCCGCCCGCCCAGGCCGCGCCGCGCCCGCTGGCGCTCCTCAGGAACCCGTCCGCATAGCCGACCGCCACGGTCGCGAGGCGCGACGCAACCGCCGTCCGTGCGGTGTAGCCGTATCCGACCGCCGTCCCGGCCGGCACGTCGCGTACCTGCAGGACGCGGGCCTCCAGCTTGACCACGGGCTGCAGCGGGTTGGGACGCCCCGCAGCCGGCGCCACCCCGAACAGGGCCGCACCCGGCCGCGCGACATCGTAATGGTAATCCGCCCCCAGGAAGATGCCGGAGGACGCGGCGAGGCTGGCGCGCATGGGCGGCAGCCGGCGCCGCGCATCCTCGAAGCGGGACCGTTGCGTCGGGTTCGCATCGCTGTCGGGGGCGTCCGCGCAGGCCAGGTGGCTCATGATGAGCCGCCACGCCACGGCATCGTGCTCGCCCGCCCGATCCGCGACGGCCGCGACCTCGGCGGGAGACAGGCCGAAGCGGCTCATGCCGGAATCGACCTGCAACAGCCCCGGCAACCGGCATGCCCGCGTCCGGGCCAGCGCGGCCCAGCGCGCGAGCTGGCCCGGCGTATTGAGGACCGGCACCAGCCCGTGCTCCAGGCACTCGGCTTCGGCCCCGCGCGGGGCTCCGTGCAGGATCCGCACGGCGGCCCCCCGGGGAACGTACCGCCGGAGCGCGATCCCTTCGTCGAGATGGGCCACGAAGAAGGTTCGGCAGCCGGCCGCGGACAGGATGGGAGCGACGCGGGCGGCGCCCAGGCCATACGCGTCCGCCTTCAACACCGCGGCGCATTCCGCCGTCCCGAGGCGGCGTGACAGGAGCCGGTAATTGGCCGCGATGGCGTCGAGGTCGACTGTCAGCATCGCCCCCGCGTGCGGACGCCCGCCATCGTCGAACGCCTGCACCCTATCGTCCTCCCGATCCCTCATGCGCGCGTCCACGGGCCTCATGCCGCGTAACGGCCGACGGCGAGGTCTTCGTGGGCGATGTCGGGCGCCCGGCCGGACATCAGGTCCGCGAGGAGCCGGCCCGACCCGCAGGCCATGGTCCAGCCGAGGGTGCCGTGGCCCGTATTCGTATACAGGTTGTCGTAGCGGGTCGCCCCGACGATGGGCGTCCCGTCCGGCGTCATCGGGCGCAGGCCCGTCCAGAACGTCGCCCGGCTGAGGTCGCCCCCGGCCGGAAACAGGTCGTGGACGCACCGCTCCAGGGTCGCGCGACGGGGCGGACGCAAGGCCTGGCTGAAGCCGGCGAGTTCGGCGGTGCCGCCGACCCGTATGCGGTCGCCGAGCCGGGTCAGGCCGACCTTGAACGTCTCGTCCATCACGGTGGAGACCGGAGCCGCCTCCGGATCCGTCACGGGCAGGGTCAGGGAGTAGCCCTTGACCGGGTAGACCGGCAGGTTCAGCCCGAGCGGACGCAGGAGCGCCGGGGTGAAGCTGCCCATCGCCGCCACGTAGGCGTCGGCGCGCAGCACCTCGGACCCGCAGGCGACGCCGGTCACGCGACCGCCCGAGGTTTGGAGCCCCGTCACGGTGACGTTGTAGCGGAACGTCACGCCGAGCCCCTCGCAGATGGCGGCGAGTCTCTGGGTGAACAGGTGGGCATCCCCGGTCTCGTCACCGGTGAGACGCAGGCCGCCCGCGATCTTGTCCTTCACCCGGTCGAGCGCCGGCTCGGCGGCGACGCAGCCCGCCGGGTCCAGCACCTGGTAGGCGACGCCGTAGGCGTCCAGGACCTTCGTGTCGTCGCCCACGTGATCGAGCTGCTTGCGCGTGCGGAACAGCTGCAGCGTGCCGCGTTCGCGATGGTCGTAGGCGATGCCGGTCTCGTCGCGCAGGTCGCGCAGGACGTCGCGGCTGTATTCCGCGAGCCGCACCATCCGCCCCTTGTTGCGGGTGTAGGCCTCCACCGTGCAGTTCGCCAGCATGCGGGCGAGCCAGCCGTAGAGACGGGGCTCGACGGACGGCCACAGGACCAGGGGGCGGTGGCGCATCATCAGCCACTTCATCGCCTTGACCGGAATGCCCGGAGCGGCCCAGGGGGCGGAATATCCGGGGGAGACCTGGCCGGCATTGGCGAAGCTGGTCTCCAGGCCGGACGCGGGCTGCCGGTCGATCACCGTGACCTCATGGCCGGCCTTCGCCAGATAATAGGCGGCGGACACGCCGACCACGCCGCTTCCCAGGACCAAGACCCGCATGTTCGCTCTCCTCGGCACCGAACATCCGCATTCGGCGCTCATCCGCCGCCCGGGACTCTGCGATCGCGGAGTCCTCGGCAGGGTCTGCGGGAAACGCGTCGCCCGGTCGCCGGCCGAGGTGTATCGAACATCGAAACCCGCGCACGATGCTGCGAACGTGTTGCAGTTTCTGCGAAGCGGATGCCATGAAACGATAGGAACTGCCACGGAACGACAGGTCGTTGCGCGATGCCACAGGATGAGATCGACACCGCCATCATCCACGCCCTGCGCGCGGATGCCCGGATGCCCAATGCGGCCCTGGCCAAGCGCGTCGGCCTGTCCGCTTCCGCCTGCCTGCGCAGGCTGCGGATGCTGGAGCGGGACGGGACGATCCGGGGTTACACCGTGCTGCTCGACGCATCGGCCGCATCGGGCCTGGTGGTGATGACCCAGATCGAGCTCGAGCGGCAGACGGAGGATTACCTGAACCGGTTCGAGGCCGCCGTCCGCCGCTGCCCGGACATCCAGGACTGCTACCTCATGACGGGCAGCTCGGATTACCTGCTGAAAATCCGGGTGGCCGATGCCGGGGAGTACGAGCGGCTTCACCGATCCGTGCTGTCGAAGCTGCCCGGCGTATCCCGGATCCAGTCCAGCTTCACGATCCGGAGCGTCGTCGGCCGCTGACCTGCGGCCGCCGGATATCCGGCCAGCGTGACGGGCCATCCGCGGCCTCGCGGCGATCGACGGATGCGGCGCGGACGGGCCGCCCCCGATCGCGGCGGCCGCCTAAATCGCCATTGCATCGCGGGATGGGGAATCCGTCGCCCGCGCCAAGGCCTGCAGGAAGGCGGCGATCGACGGGTTGCGTCCCTCGCCCCGGCGGAACGCCACCGAGATCTGGCGGGCGATGGGCGGATCGAGCTCGGTCACGCACAGGCTTCGGCCGGTGTCGCGCAGCCTGAGGTGCGGTTGGATCGAGATGCAGCAGCCGGCCTCCACCATCGCCTGCACGACCTCGAAACCGTGGCAGTGCGCGTGGATCTTCGGCTCGAACCCGACGGCGCGGCAGGCCTCGACCACGACCTCCGAATAACCCTTGTCGGGGTTGTCCAACGCCCAGATCTCGGTCCGCAGGTCGCGGAGCGTCACGGCCGCCCGGCCGGAGAGCGGATGGCGGCCCGGCAGGACGACGCAGAGGCGGTCCTCGCAGAGGGACCACGCCTCGATCGTCGCCTCCGGGATCCCCTCCAGGGTCGTGAGATCGTCGATCAGCGCGACATCGGTCCGCCAGCCGCGTAAGGCGGCGAGGCCGTCCATCGGCTCCAATTCGTCGAACCGGATGCGCAGCGACGGATGTGACACCCCGATGGCGACGATGGTCCGGGGGAGCAGGGCGGCGGCGACCGAGGGAAACGCCGAGACCCGCAGCTCGCCCGCCACGGTCCGCTTGAGTTCGGCGATGTCGGTCCGGGCCTCCTCGATGACCCCGATCACCGTCTCGGCGTGCAGGACGAGGCGTGCGCCGGCGGGGGTCAGATGCACGCCCCGGCCACGCCGTTCGACCAGGGCGATGCCCAGCTCGGCTTCGAGGAGGGCGATCTGCTGGGACACCGCCGACGGCGAGATACCCAGGGCTTCGGCGACCGCAGCCATGGTCCCGCGCACGGACAGCTCCCGGAGCGTGCGCAGACGCGTGAGATCCATTGCCCTCGCCCGGCCGTTGGATGTCTCCAGGACGGCGACCGCGACGGTCGCCGGAGATCCGGCGCCCCCGGCTTCGCGAGCCGCGGGGCGCCGGGGTCGATTACGGGTAGATCGGGAAGCGGGCGCAGAGATCCGAGACCTGCCCGTGGATCGAGCGGACGAGGGCCTCGTCGGACGGGGCCTTGACGATCTGCGCGATCCAGGTGCCGATCGCGCGGAACTCCTCGGCCCCGAAGCCGCGTGCGGTGCCGGCGTTGCTGGACAGGCGCAGACCCGACGGCGCCTCCGGGGGGCGCTCGTCGAACGGGATCTGGTTCTTGTTGACCGCCAGCCCCGCATGCTCCAGCGCCTTTGCGGCGATGTCGCCGGTGATGCCCTGGTTGACCAGATCGACGAGCATCAGCCCGCAATCCGTGCCGCCTGCGACCAGGCGGACGCCGGCCTCCGCCAGCGTGGCGGCGAGCATCCGGGCGTTATCGAGCACCGCCTGGTTGTAGCCCTTGAATTCCGGCCGCAGGGCTTCGCCGAAGCAGGCGGCCTTGGCGGCTACGATGTGCAGCATCACCGAGCCCTGGACGCCCGGGAAGATGCCGTAGTTGATCTTGTCGCTCAGCGCCTCGTCGTTCCACAGCACGAGGCCGCCGCGGGCGCCGCGCAGCGACTTGTAGGTGGTCGAGGTCACCACGTGTGCGTGCGGCAACGGATCGGGATAGATCCCCGAGGCCACAAGCCCGGCGAAGTGGGCCATGTCGACGACCAGGTAGGCGCCGACCTCGTCGGCGATCGCGCGCAGTCCGGCGAAATCTAGGACCCGGGCGTAAGCGGACCCGCCCGCGATGATCATCCGGGGCTTGTGCTGGCGGGCGAGGCCGCGCAGCTCGTCCAGGTCGACGAGTTCGGTCTCGCGGTTAACGCCGTACCGGACGATGTTGTAGTCCCGCCCGGTCAAGGTGGCGGGATGGCCGTGGCTGATATGGCCGCCCGCGGCGGTGTTCATCGACAGGATGGTGTCGCCGAGCTTCAGCAACCCGAGGAAGACGCCACTGTTCGCGTTCGATCCGGAATGCGATTGCACGTTGGCGAAGCGCGCGCCGAAGAGTTTCTTGGCCCGCCGGAGGGCCAGGTCTTCCACCGCGTCGGCGAATTCGGCGCCGCCGTAATACCGCGCGAAGGCGAAGCCTTCGACGGTCTTGTTGGTGAGGGCCGAGCCCTGCGCTTCGAGGACGAGGCGGGACACGATGTTCTCGGACGCGATCAGCTCGATCCCGTTCTGCTGGCGACGCAGCTCGCCGCGGATGGACGCCGCGAGTTCGGGATCGGCGTCGAGGCCTTCCGTGAAGTAGCCCTTGTGCAGGTATGTCATGTCGTCAGGCCCTCGCCGCAGAGAAGGAAGAAGACGCGGGTCGGCATCCGTCGGGGCGCCGCGTGGGCGTGCCGGCGACCGCCCGTCCGCGATCCGTGATCGCCCCTTGGATGCGGTTTTTGCCGAGGGTCCGCAAACGACATATCGTGGCCGCGAGACCAAGCTCACCTAGGCCTCAGATGCCCCTCTCTCCGCCCCGGCCGTCCCTCCCGTCGCTGAACGCGCTGCGTGCCTTCGAGGCGGCCGCCCGCCACGAGGGCTTCGTCGGCGCGGCCGACGAACTCTGCGTCACCGCGGCCGCGATCGCGCAGCAGGTTCGCGCACTGGAGGATTGGGTCGGCAGGCCGCTGTTTCACAGGAAGGCGCGGGGCCTGCAACTCACGAGCGAAGCCCGGGCGATGCTGCCGCGCCTGGTCGAGGCGTTCGACGCCCTGGCCGGCGCGGCTCATGGCCTCCGTCGGCACGCCGAGCGGCAGGAGGTCCAGATCGCGGCCCTCCCGTGCGTGGCGCAGCTCTGGCTCTCGCCGCGCCTCGGGGCGATGCGCAGGGCGTTCCCGAACCTCGAATTCTCGGTGGTCGCGCTGGAGAACCCGCCCGATTTCACGCGGGACCTGTTCGATTTCGGCCTGTTCTTCGTGGACGGGAGCCTGCCCAACTGCACCGCCCACACGCTCGTGGAGGACCGGTTGTTTCCGGTCTGCTCGCCCCAACTCCTGGCTGGGCGCAGGCTGGATCTGGCGAACCTTGCCGACATGACGCTGCTCCATGACGCGCGGTGGCGCAACGACTGGGCGCGATGGCTGAGGCATGCCGGCGACCGGCGGGTCGACGCCCGCCGCGGATCGACGTTCTCGCTCTACAGTATGGCCGTGGAGGCGGCGATCGAGGAGGCCGGGATTCTGATCGGCCACAGCAGCCTCTTGCAGGTTCCCCTTGGCGACGGGCGCCTGCTGGCGCCGATCGATACGGCCGCCCTGCTCGGTCCCCCGCTCTCGCTGATCCTGCCCGAGGGGCGCGGGCTTGAGGGGGGAACCGAGGCCGTGGTCGCGTGGCTGCGCGAGACGGCGCCGGCGCCCGCCGCACGGTAGGTGTCGGAGCGGGTCGATCGCCTCAACACCGCCTGTGCGCGTCGCGAATCGCGACACTCTGCACGGCTCAAAGCTCTTGTTTTGACGCGCTCTCTTGCGACGAACCGGAGCCACTTCGTCGGAGAGCGCTCTAACGTGCCGCCCCAGTGTCGGCCCGCCGGAGGTATGCGCGCGCCTCCTCCGGGGGGACCATGCTGCCGCCCGTGGCCCAGACGATGTGCGTGGCCGCCTCCAGGCGGTCGCGGTCGAGGTTCAGGCGGGCGCGGTAGGCGTCGTCGGCCACGATCCGGGAGGGGCCGGGTGCGCCCGCGACCGCGGAGGGCTCCAGCATGAGGCCTTCGCTGGCCTCGAGCAGGGCCAGGAGGTCGAGCAATTCCTGGTCGGCCACCGTGAAATAGCCATCCACCAGGCGCTGCATCGCCCGGCCGACGAAGCCCGACGGCCGCCCCACCGCCAGGCCGTCCGCGACGGTCGCGTTGGAGATGCCGAAATCCTGAACCGCGATCTGCTCGTGCAGGCCCGTATAGACGCCGAGCAGCATGCAGGGCGAGGGCGTGGGCTCGGCGAAGAGGCAGCGGACCGCATCGCCGAACACCAGCTTGAGCCCGAACGCGACCCCGCCGGGCCCGCCGCCGACCCCGCAGGGCAGGTGGACGAAGAGCGGGTGCTGCGCATCGACCGGCACGCCGAGGGCGGCGAGCTGCGGCCTCAGCCGCAGGCCGGCGACCGCGTAGCCCAGGAACAGATCCTTGGAGTGCTCGTCGTCGACGAAATGGCAGTTCGGATCGGCCTCGGCCTCGGCACGTCCCTGGGCCACGGCGGCCCCGTAATCGCCGGCATGCTCGACCACCGTGACACCGGAGGCGCGCAGGCGGTCCTTCTTCCACTGCCGTGCATCCGCCGACATGTGGACCGTGGTCCGGAATCCGATCTTGGCGCTCATGATGCCGATCGACAGGCCGAGATTGCCGGTGGAGCCGACCGCGACGCTGTAATCCGCGAAGAAGACGCGCGCGCTTGCCCCGCCGAGCGCCGCGTAGTCGTCGCCGGTCGTGATCAGCCCGGCTCCGAGGGCCAGGGTCTCGGCCCGCTTGAGCACTTCGTAGATGCCGCCGCGTGCCTTGATCGAGCCCGAGACCGGCAGGTGGCTGTCCTTCTTCAGCAGAATCCGGCCGCCGCCCGCGTAGCCGTAGCGCCGACGGAGGGCGTCCGCGAAGGCGGGCACAGCGACGAGGTCCGACTCGATGATCCCCCCGGTGGCGGCGAGGTCCGGGAAGAACCGGACGAGCAGCGGAGCGAAGCGCGCCAACCGCGCGCTCGCATCCTCGACGTCGGACAGGGTGAGCCCGGCATCGGCGAGCGCGGTCGCGGCGGGGGCGATGGCGGGGTTGAACCACGCGGTTTCCCGGCCCGCGATCAGGTCGCCGATCAGGGGATGGGTGGAGAGCCACGTGTCGAGTGGCCGTCCGTGGATCGAGGGGGCTTGCCGGGTCATCGTGAGGGTCCTGGCTGGTCGACGCTCCGGCCCGGCGACCGCCGGGCGCCAAGCCGCAGAGGGCGGGTCGGACCGTGTCATAAACCGGGACGCCGAGCGCGTGCAGCTCCCGGTGGATCGCCGCGGGGCTGCCGGCAAGCGCCCGGCTGACGCTCAGACGATTCTCAGGGCGTGCGGGCAAGCGATCGAACGGATCTTGCTCCGGGATGCGAGGCCGTCACCGTCCCATCCATTCGCTTGCCGGCTTGCACTCAGTATCGCGAGAACATCTGCTGTATCTGCTTGGCATCGCTCGTTTTCGTGAGCGCCAGCATCAGAAGGACCCGGGCCTTCTGCGGGTTCAAGGTGTCCGACGTCACGGTGCCGAGGGCGTCGTCGTCGTGTTCGCCATTGCGTTCGACCAGGCCGCCGTTGACGCGGGACGAACGCACGACGACCACGCCCTTGCCCACGCCGGCCTCGACCGCCGGCTGCACGGCCTTGGGGATGCTGCCGTTGCCGGTTCCGGCATAGACGATGCCCTTGGCACCGTCCCCGATGGCCGCGTTCAGGAGGGCGGGGCCGACATCGACGTAGGAATAAACGATCGCCACACGCGGCAACGCGCGCAGCGTGGAAACGTCGAACTCCGTCGCCGCGGTGTGCGGTCGCGTCGTCGTCCGGTAGAAATGCGGCTTGCGCCCCTGCATGATGCCCAAGGGGCCGACATCGGGCGCCTTGAACGCGTCCAACCCGGTGGTGTTGGTCTTCGTCACGTCTCGGGCGGCATAGATCCCGTCGTTCAGCGTGACCAGCACGCCGGCCCCCTTGGCGGCGGGGTCCGCGGCGATGGCCACGGCGTTGGCCAGGTTCGCCGGTCCGTCGGCGCTGACGGACCCCGATCCACGCATGGACCCGACCACCACGACCGGCTTGTCGCTCTTGACGACGAGGTCGAGGAAATACGCCGTCTCCTCCAGCGTGTCGGTTCCGTGCGTGACCACGACGCCGTCCGCGGCGCCGGAGGCCAGGACCTCGTCGATCCGACGGGCCAGGCGCAGCCAGACCTCGGCGGTGATGTCCGGGCTTGAGACCTGCGCGACCTGCTCGGCGCTGACGTCCGCGGCGGCATCCAGCCCCGGGACCGCGGCGACCAGCGCGGAGCCCGACAGGACGGAGTCCTTGCCGGTCGTCTGCGCGATGGTCTCACCGGTCGCCAGGACCAGGATCCTCGGCTTCGCCTGCGGTCCGGCCGCGGAGGCGGGCGCGCCGCCGAGGGCCATGACCGCCGACAGGGTGGTGGCGATGGTCGCGCCAATACGTCCGAGCATGTCTGATTCTGTCCTTCGACGCGGCCCGACCACGAGCCGGCAGGTGGATGTTCCAGGGACCTACGATCGGCGGGACGCAGCTGCAGGCGCCGTCGGACCCGGTCGTGCGTTCATCAGTGCCGCGTGACGATGCTCGCTGGGAGCCATCCCGTAGCGCGCCTTGAAGCGGCGGGCGAAGTGGGCTTGGTTGGCGAAGCCGCAGCCATAGGCCAGGGCGCCGATGGACAGGTGGGTGCAACCCGGATCGGCTAGGCGGGCGGCGGCCGCCTCCAGGCGTTTTTGCCAGATCCAATCCGAGATGTGCTGGCCGCGCTCGTGGAACAGCTCCTGCAGCCGCCGCAGCGAGACGCCGACGGCTGCCGCAAGCATGGGCGGATCGAGGGTCGGGTCGCCGAGGTTGGCCTCGATGAACGCCTTGGCGCGCTGGATCACGAGCGTCCCGTGCAGCGGTCGCGGCACCTCCTGTGCGAGGCGCTCGGCGAGGCAGGCGACGATGAGATCGATCCCGACCCCGACCATGCGCTCGGCGCTGTGAGCCGGCAGCCGATCGCCCTGGTGCAGCAGGTTGGTCAGGAACGAGCGGGCCAGGGTCGTGACCGGCCGGTCGCCGTCGACGGTCAGGCCGGCGAAGATCCGGGCCGGGCCGAGCACGCTCTCCAATCTCTGCCGGGGGATCGCGATGGCCAACACTTCGCTGTGGCCGCTATGCTCGATCGTCCAGGGCGTGTTCGTATCACGGACCGCGAAGTCGCCGGCCCTGTCCGTGCTCGAGCGATCGTTCTGATCCGAGCGCACGGTACCGGACAGGACCATACTGACGAAGAGATGATCGGTCCGATGATTCTCGTGCCGGAGCGTTCGCGGTGTCGTCGATGCTCTGAGATTGCGCAACGAAAACTTGCTGAAGTCCAAGCCGCCGAAACTTGCCCCGTCGATCGTCGCGTCGAACGTTTCGTCACCGAGGCATGATTGTTCCATCGGGACGATACGGTCTTCGCAGACATCCCGCCAATGGCGAAACCGATCTTTCGGCGGCAGCCCGTCTGTCGAGAAGATGGTCTGCATCGCACTGAACTCTATGCGGATCGGGATTCGTCGTCCCGCATCGGAACGAGCACGCTCGGCGCGCGGTCAGAACTCGATCGCGTCGCTGGGGTGCGCGACGCGCTCCTTCAGGGCGTCCGACATCGGGAAGGTCAGGTTCTCGCCGCGGGGCGGGATCGGGCTCTCGAACCACTTGGCGTAGAGCGTGGCGAAGGCCCCCGAAGCCATCATGCCCTTCAGGACGCCGTCCGCGAGCGCCTTGAACTCAGGATCCTCCCTGCGCAGCATCAGGCCGTAGGCCACCAGGTCGTAGGTCTCCGGGAGGAAGGTGAGGGCGGCCGGATCGGGTGCGCGGGACTTCAGACTGGCGAGCAGGATGTCGTCCTCCATGAAGGCGGCGGCCCGCCCGCTCTGGAGCACCAGCATCGACTCGCCGTGATCCTTGGCCTGGATGACGGTGAAGGTGCCGCCCTTGGCCTTGATGCCGAACGCGAAGCCCACCGCGTTCGACCCCTGCGTGACCACCACGGTCTTGCCGTCGAGGCCCTTCACGTCGTGGATGCCCGAGGAGACCTTGGTCAGCCACCGGGCCGAGGACACGAAGGTCGCGACCGTGAAGGCGACCTGCTTGAGCCGGGCGGCGCTGCTGGACGTGCCGCCGCACTCGATGTCGATGGTCCCGTTCTGCATGAGCGGGATGCGGTTGGCTGAATCTACTGGCTGAAGCTTGACCGCGAGGTTGTCGAGCTTGAGATCGGTCTTGATCTTGTCCACGACCTGCGCGCACAGATCCATCGAGAAGCCGACCGGCTTCTGATCGACGTCGAGGTACGAGAACGGGATCGAGGCCTCGCGATAGCCGAGCGTTATGGTCCCCGTGCGCTTGATCTTGTCCAGCGTCGGGCTCTCGGCCGACGCGGCCGTCGCGGCAAGACCGAGCGCGAGCGCGCCGGATAGTCGAACGAACGCGCCTTGCAGGGACATCGGTTTTCTCCTCTCGACGGTTGCGGGTCTTGCGAGGCCTAGCGGCGCGGGCGCCGTCAGCGATACGGGGAGGGGTTCGGGGGCCTATCCGAGCGTGGACAGCACGGCCGTACGGGCCTGCATCGACGGCGTGTTGCGGGCGCGGATGGCCTCGATCAGCCGGTCGATATCCTCGGCGGTGTTGAACATGCCGAGGGAGACGCGGATGCCGTCGCGCTCGGGCGAGACGCGGATGCCGCTCTGGGTGAGGTAGTCCAGCCACTCGCCCGCAGGCAGGGCGACCACGTAGATGTGCGGGGCCCGGTGCCGCCGCTCGCGCGGGCCGACCAGGCCGATGCCGAGCTGGTCGAGCTGCTCGATCAGGTGGTCGCCCAACGCGAAGCAGTGGGCCTGGATCTTCTCGACGCCGACGGAGGCGATCAGGTCGAGGGCGGCTCCGAGCCCCTGGATCGCCGGCAGGTTGAAGTTGCCGAGCTCGAACCGGCCCGCCGAGGGGGCGAGCGCCATGTTGTCCGGGCGGGCGATGAAGTCCGCGGGCGGCGCGGCCAGGCTGATCGCCGCCATGTAGGCCGGCTCCAGCTCGGTCAGGCGCGTGTCCCACCACAGCAGGCCGAGCCCCTGGGGCGTGAGCAGACCCTTGTGCGTGCCCGAGCCGACGAAGGTGGCGTTGAGCGCCTTCACGTCGAGCGGGACGACGCCGATGCCCTGCATCACGTCGACCACGAAGTAGAGCCCCTTCTCCTTGCACAGCCGGCCGACGCTCTCGACGTCGAAGCGATGGCCGGCATGGAAGGTCACCTGCGACATGGAGATGACGCGGGTCTTGTCGTCGATGTGCGGCCGGAAGCTCTCGGCATCGATGACCTCGGTCATCGGGATGAACGCGACCTCGACGCCCTTCTTTGCCAGGTTGAGGAAGGCGTAGGCGTTGTTGGGGTGGTCGCCATCGATCAGCAGGACCTTGTCGCCCGGGCGCAGCGGCAGCGCGTTGGCGGCGATGTTCATGCTCTCGGAGGTGTTCTTGGTGAAGGCGACCTCCTCGGGCCGCGCCCCGATGAAGTGGGCGAGCTTGGTGCGCGTCTCCTCCAGCCGGTTGAGCCAGACCTGCTTGGGACCGGCGGTCTCGTAGCCCTCGCGCAGGAAGCGCTCGTAGGCTTCCTTCACGGGGCGCGCGAGCGGCGTCTGGAAGCCCGAGTCGAGGTAGACGATCGACTCGGCGGCCGGAAACGCCTTCCGCACGGCGGCGACATCGTAATGCTGGGTCATCATCCCTCCGGCGGCACGGGCGTCCCAAAGCAGCGCGCCGGACCGATCCGACGAATGCTTCGAGATCATCAATGTATAAGTGCCGTTAGCGCTGCGAGACCTGATAGGCCTCGTCTGAAAGCTGTATGCCTAACTTGTGTATGCCAAAGATACACGACAGCCGCGCAGCGTCGAGGTACTTCATCGAGCGCCGATAGTTTTCATTCCGAAATATGAGAATCTCTTGATTCTTCGATCTCGCTCAGGATGGTGCTGGACAGGAGCGCCGCCGCCTTCTGCAGAGGCCCGATGAAGGCATCCAGCCCGTCGAAGCCGACGCGCGCCATCGGAACCGAAACGCCCAGGCACGCGATCAGGTCGCCATCCGGCGAGACGATGGGCACGGCGCAGCCCACCACCCCCAGCACGAATTCCTGGTTGCTCTTCGCCCAACCGCGGCGCCGCGTCTCTTCGAGTTGCACCAGCAGCGCGTCGGGATCGGCGATCGTCGTCGGGGTGTACCGGACCAACGGGAGCGCATGAGCCAACCGGTGTCGATCCTTGGCGGGCAACCGGCTCATGTAGATCTTGCCGGTCGACGTGCAGTGGAGCGGGGCGGCATCGCCCGGGTTGAACTGCAATCCCTGATGCTGCTTGGATCGCACGCTGTCGACGTAGATCACCGCGTTGTCGCGCACGACGCCGATCTCGCATTGCTCGCCGATGCGGTCGGCCACGGCGCTGAGGACGGCGTGTCGGCGCACGGTCCGGAACGCCGCGCCGATGGTCTTGGCCGACAGCGTCACCAGCTTGCTCCCGACGACATACCGCTTGGTGCCGAGGGCCTTCTGGACGAGGCCGCGTTCCTCGAGGTTGCCGATGAGACGATGCGCGGTCGGTATCGGCAGGGCGAGCGCATCGGCGATCTCCGCGGCCGAGAGCGCCTTCTTCTGCTCGGCCACGAAGGTCAGTATGGCGAGGGCCCGATCCAGCGGTCCGTCGCGTGACCGTTTGGGTTCGTCAGTCACGGCAAGGCCTCTTGCATGAGAAGCATGGGGCTGTGCCTCACAGGCACGAACTTGCAAAGGCTTCATCCCCGGTCGGAGGACCCTGTCGTGGCATCGGTGTGCGCTGCATCCCGCGGCGTGATGGTGCATCATGGACGCTGACGCGTGAGGCGGAGGACGCACTGTGGCTGGAGTTCGCCACGGCATCGCCCGAACGGCGCCGCGCGCCTCATCCTGAGCCTGTCGAAGGACGACCCGAGTTCCAAGCGTCGCACGACGATAGCCGCGCCCTTGCCGCCGCGCATGGCCTGAACCCGAAGAAGACCCCGTTCCAAACCATCTCTCAGCTTGGACCAACGACCCAGACCGGTTCAGGATCGACCCGCGCCACCGCATCGCGGGATCATACAACCAGAACCGCAACGAGCCTTATACCGAGCGGGTCTGCGCCGGCCCCTTGCTGGACATCGCGATCGGGCTCATCGTCGAGACGATCGTGTTCGCGACGTTCGAGCGGCTCACGGGCCGGCATTGGGACATGAAGCGCTGACGCCGCGCGCGACCTTGCCGCCTTTGCCCCAGAACGCATCGCCTCCAACCCCGATGGGCCGATGACACAGGATACGCTTCGCCTCGGCGCCTTCTTCTACGCCACCGGGCATCACGTGGCCGGATGGCGCCACCCGTCGAGCGAAGCCGATGGCGGGCTCAATCTCGAACGCTATGTCGGCTGGGCGCGCCGGGCCGAGGCCGCGAAGTTCGATCTCGTGTTCCTCGAGGACGGCACCGGCATCCGCGACGGCAACCTGCGCTCCAGCGAGCGCACCGCCCGCTCGGCCCATTTCGAGCCGGTGACGCTGCTGTCGGCGCTGGCGGCGGTCACGAGCCGGATCGGGCTGGTCGCCACCACCTCGACCAGCTTCAACGAGCCCTACAACGTCGCCCGGCGCTTCGCGTCCCTCGACCATCTCAGCGGCGGCCGGGCCGGCTGGAACCTCGTCACCTCGACGACCGATGCCGAGGCCGCCAACTTCGGCACCGACCAGATCGCCCGCCACACCGACCGCTACGAGCGGGCCGAGGAATTCGTCGACGTCGTCCTGGGCCTGTGGAACACCTGGGACGACGGGGCGGTGATCATCGACCGCGCCTGCGGCCAGTTCTCGAAGCCCGACGGGTTCCGGCCGCTGAACCACCGCGGCAAGCATTTCGAGGTCCGTGGACCGCTCAACATCTCGCGCACGCCCCAGGGGCAGCCGGTCCTCGTCCAGGCGGGCTCCTCGGGGCCCGGGAAGGATCTGGCGGCGCGCACCGCCGAGATCGTGTTCACCGCCAACCAGACGCTCGACGAGGCGGTGGCGTTCTACGGCGACCTGAAGGAGCGGATGGGCCGGTTCGGCCGGGCCCGGGACGACCTCAAGGTGATGCCGGGGCTGTTCCCGGTGGTGGGCCGCACCGAGGCGGAGGCGCGCGCGAAGTTCGACGCGCTTCAGGACCTGATCGACCCGATGGTCGGCCTGGCCCTGCTGGAGCGCATGGTCGGCGGCTTCGACCTGTCGGGCTACGATCCCGATGGCCCCGTGCCGGAACTGCCCGAGGCCGAGGGCGCGAAGTCGCGCCAGCAGCTGATGTTCGACCTCGCCCGCCGGGAGGGCCTGACCCTGCGCCAGCTCTACCTCCGGATCGCCGGAGCCCGGGGCCATTCGCAGATTGTCGGAACGCCCGCCCAGATCGCCGACGAGATGGAGGAGCGCTTTCGGGCCAAGGGCGCCGACGGCTTCAACATCATGCCGGCGACCCTGCCCGGGGGCCTCGACGACTTCATCGCGCTGGTGCTCCCCGAGTTGCGCCGCCGCGGCCTGTTCCGCAGCGAGTACGAGGGCCGGACGCTCCGGGACCACTTGGGCTCGCGCCCGCCCGCCCGGGCCGCGACGGTTCCGGACGATCCGGCCGGCGTGTGAATTCAGAGCCGGTTTTGCGGAGGGGCTGTCGATTCAGCAAAGGCGTGCTTGTTCCGCCTGAGATCTGAAGAACGCTGTCCTCTGAAGCGGCCGAATAAAAGCGTTCGTTTCGTTTGACCGCCGGCGCCGGGATCGACACGATCATGGCTCCGCAGCGCATCTTCCTTGCAGGCCCGCGACGAGCGGGATCGGATCTCGACCGTCCTCTTTGGACGGCAGGATCCACCGGCCGGGTGTGCAGCGGGATCGAGCGGATGCAGGCTTGGGCCTCGCCGCCACCGAGACGGAGTACGGCTTAGCTTTGACCATGTCCCTGAGCGACGACATCCGAGATCATGAGCCGCCGCACGGTTTCGATCCGCAGTCTGCCTGTGCGGAAAGTCGGATGCGTGGCTACATCGCTGCGTCCGCGGCGTTGATCTGTCTGATCGGGTGGATCCTGCATTGATGGCCTTCGGCTTTCGGGGTGGCAGCCTGGCGCCCGGCCACAGCCGGGCCGAAGCGGGCGGCCCCGGGCGCTGAAATCCGCCGCCCGACCTGCGAGCAGACCAGCCCGTCCAACGTCGCGACCCGCAATGTTGCGACGTTCGGCGAGGGCAGGTCCCCGACGTTATCGGAGCAAACTTCAGTTTCTATAGAAAAGATTATTGTTCTTCGAAGCATAGGCGTTCGATGTAGAGGCAGAAATTTATTTACGTCATTTGCGAAATTATCGATCGAGAAATAAAATAGTCATCGGTTTCCGTATAAGCCGCTGCTCGCTCGCTTTCCGTCAATGACGGGTCTCGTGAGCGGCAGGATCGGGCGCAGCAAGGCCGGATCGAGATAGCCACCGGCGGCTGATTTGGTTCGAGGCCGGGCAAACGGGAAGCGCCCGCCCCCTCATAGACCAGAGCTGGTCCTATGGCCGCGTCTCGCACCGCGCTGCGGATGCCGCCTGCGGCACTGGCTTTAGCGGTCATCCGAGGGACATAAGAGGCCCGCGTCCACGCACGATCCTGGGGCGACCGCTACAACGCGGAACCGATCAGGCGGTCGAACCCTATGGTCGGGCGTCGTGCTAATCCGCCGGCCCTGCGAGAACGAGGCGAATGGAAAGCGTTACCGTCGTACTGGCCCTGCTGCTGTCCGTTCTGGTCAGCGGCGCCCTCGGCCGATTGCTCCCCCTGCCGTTGCCCCTGATCCAGATCGCGATCGGCGTGGCCCTGGCACTCGGCCCGCTCCCGAGCACGGCCCTCGACCCGGAGATCTTCTTCCTCGTTTTCCTGCCGCCGCTCCTGTTTCTCGACGGGTGGCGCATCCCCAAGCGCGACCTCTTCCGGGATGGCAAGACCATCCTTGCGCTGGCCCTCGGCCTCGTGGCCCTGACGGTCCTGGGTATCGGCATGCTGATCCACGGGCTGATTCCCGGCATCCCCCTCGCCGTGGCGTTCGCGCTCGCCGCCGTCCTCTCGCCGACGGACCCGATCGCGGTGTCCTCCATCGCGGCCCAGGCCCCAGTGCCGCGCCGCCTGATGCACATCCTCGAAGGCGAAGCCCTCCTCAACGACGCCACCGGCCTCGTCTGCCTGCGCTTTGCCATCGCCGCCGCCCTCACGGGCACCTTCTCGCTGCCGCAGGCCGCCACCACGTTCGTCTGGCTCGCCGTCGGCGGCGTCGCGATCGGCGCCGCGACGACCTTCGTCCTCATGGGCGCGCAGGACCTGCTCCGCCGCCGCACGGGCGAGGATCCCGGTCTCCAGATCCTGTTCAGCCTGCTGACGCCCTTCGGCGCCTACCTCGCCGCCGAGCACGTCCATGCCTCCGGTATCCTGGCCGCCGTCGCGGCCGGCATCGCCATGACCTATGTCGAGATCCAGGGCCGCAGCCTGGGCGCGACGCGGGTTCGGCGGACCGCCGTCTGGGACACGGTCGCGCTGGCTGCCAACGGTTCGATCTTCGTGCTGCTCGGCGAGCAACTGCCCGAGGTCCTGGGGCACGCCGTCAAGCAGGCCGACGTCCAGGGGGCCGGCTGGCTCGTCGCGTGGATCCTGGCCATCACGTTGGGCCTGATGGCCATCCGGTTCGTCTGGGTCTGGGTCTCCCTTCAGTTCGTGCTCGTGAAGGCGCGCCGTCGGGGCGATGGGTGGGACGCGCCGAACTGGCGCCTCGTTGCCGCCACGACCCTTGCGGGCGTGAAGGGCGCCATCACCCTGGCGGGCATCCTGACCCTGCCGCTCACCCTCAAGGACAACACTCCGTTCCCGGGGCGCGACCTCGTCATCCTCCTGGCGATGGGGGTAATCCTGACCTCGCTCGTCCTCGCGAGTACGATTCTGCCGCCGCTCTTGCGCGGTCTTCGGCTTCCCCCCGAGCCCAGCCACGACACCGAGGAGGACGCCGCCCGCGCCGCGGCCCGCGACGACGCGGTGAAGGCCATCGAGGCGCTGCAGCATCGCTTCGTCGAGGAGCACGAAGACGCCTCCATCGCGGTGGAGGCCGGCGCCCGGGCGATGGACCGTTACGAAGGTCTGGAGGCGCCCACGGCGGAGCCCCGGAAGGATCTCAGCCGCAACAAGCAGTTGGCGCACACGGAGAAGCGCCTGCGCCTCGCCGGCATCGAGGCCGAGCGGCAGGCCCTCTACCGCCTGCGTCGTTCCCGCGCCATCGACGACGTGGTTCTGCGACGGCTCGTCCGTGAGATCGACTTGATCGAGGCACGACTCGTCGCCTGACGACGCGTACTGACAGGCCGCATCGTCTCCCTGCGCCTTCGACCTGAACCGCGCGTCGACGAGCCCTCAGCGTGAGACGGCCGGATTGATCCGGTTCGCCGGCTCGGTCTTCCGGCTCCGGACGAACAGCAGGCCGGCAACCGCCAACAGGACGACGGCACCCTGGGCGCCCAGGGCTTCCCAACTGCCGTTGAAGCCGAGATCCGAGACGAGGGACGGGACGCCGTCATCGTGCACCGAGACCAGCGCCTGCTCCTGAAATTCCTGGATCGCGGCCCCGACGAGCTTCAGGCCCATCAGGAACAGGAAGGCCGACGTCAGCACGAAGATCGGCCGGAGGGGCAATTTCAGCGCGAGCCACTGCATCGCCACGAAAAGGACCACGAGGGCGAGCGCCGCCGCACCGAGCCCGGCGAAGAGCGACCCGTCCCAGCCACCGGCGGTCCTGGCCAGGGCGTGCAGGAACAGCACCGTCTCCGCACCCTCGCGGAATACCGCCAGGAAGGCGATGCCGGCCAGGGACAGCACGGTCCCGGCCCCGAGCGCTTGCCCAGCCAGCCGGTTGAGATCGGCCTGCCAGGCCTTCGGATCCTGCCGCAGGAACAGCCAACCGCTCATGTAGAACATGAGGGCGGCGGCCAGCAGCATGACGCCGGCCTCGATCAGATCGTTGTGGTTGCCGTCGTAGTAGGTCTCGAACACCCACGCCATGCCGAGACTGGCCATCACCGCGGCTCCGGCGCCGATATAGATCGGGGCGATCCTGTGAGCGGTATCGGCCCGCCTCATGAAGGCGGCCAGCGCCGCGATCACCAGCAGCGCTTCCAGGCCCTCCCGGAACAGAATGGTGAAGGCCGGAATGAACGTCGATCCGTTGTCCATGAGAAACCTCTTTCGCCCCCGCGGATCATACGGACGGTGTGCGACACTTCTAGCGCAATGTTTTGCGTTGTTTCTAAGGAGGCGCCCAAAGCTACGACAATGAAGGCCTAGATGGCGCCGGCCGGGCGATCGGCGATTGCGGCATGGTCGCGCGACCGGCCGTGCGGCAGGCCGCGAGCGCGAGAACCGCTGCCGTTGCCAGCATCGCGGCGTCGAACCACAGGAACGCCGCCTGGCTCGCGAACGCGACCCACCCCCGGGATAAAAGGTCGGCCGTCGGCACGGCGAGGTAGAGTGCGGCCGCACAGGTCAACGCCTCGTGCCATCGACGGCCCGCGGCCGCAGCAGGGCCATGAGCGCGATCGCGAACCAACCGGCGAAGAACAGCCTGACCTCCCAAACGGCCCGACCCGGGAGATCGCTCGGCACCAGACGGTTGGCGAGGAGATAGCAGGCGATCGCCGCGGGCAAACCGACGATCGTGCCGACGTTCAAGGCCTCGACTAAACGGAGGCCGAGGGACCGCGCGTCACGCGGCTTCGGCGCCCGCGCCACGGTCCAGAGAACGAGGCCCGTGGCGATCGTGGCGCAGCCCAGGAGGCCCGACAGGACGAAGAGCGCGCGCACCATCGCGTCGGCGAAGTGTGCTTCGTGAAGTCCGACCATCACCGCGTGGGTCCGGGTCGCCGGTTCCGCCGGGAGGGTCCGCGCGCGGATTGCACCCGTGGCGGCCGCGATGCTGACCTGCGGATGGAGATGGGCCAGTCCGTGCGGCTCCTCGAAGATCGCCAGCACCGTCGCGTTCGCGTCGCGCGGATGGGCGACCGTGACCCGCTCCAGCGGCTGGGAACTCTCGGCCAGAACGCGCAGGACGATCGGCCCGAGGGGCGGAAGCGCGGCCGGGCGGCCGGCCGGGTCTTGGGACGGCAGGACCTGCCCGGATTCGGCGAAGTAGCGCTGGGCGTCGCCGCGATACGCAGTGGTAACGCCCCAGGGCATGTACAGCAGGGCCAGCGTCCCCAATCCGCTGTAGGTGATCATCAGGTGGAAGGGCAGCGCCAGCACGCCCGCCACGTTGTGCGCGTCCAGCCATCCGCGCTGCGCCGAGCGGTCCCGGCGGAAGGTGAAGAAGTCCGTGACGATGCGGCGATGGGTGACGATCCCCGAAATCAGCGCGATCAGCATGATCATCGCGCAGGCGCCGACGAGCCACCGTCCCCACAGGGGTGGCAAGCTCAACTCGAAGTGGAAGCGGTAGAGGAAGTCGCCGCCGCGCGTGTCGCGCACCGAGGCCGGCGCGCCGGTCTCCGGATCCAGGAGGGCATGTCCCGTGGGCGGCCCCGGCCGCGAGCGCCAGTACAATTCGATCGCGGGGAAATCCGGTCGCGGCATGCCGATCGACCAGCCGGTCGCGTCGCCGGCGTGCTGTTCGAGGTAGCGGACGCCCAGGTCGGCCGCTCGCGCCAGCGCGTCCGCCTCGGGCTCAGCGGTCGCGAGGAGTTCGGGCCGCATCCAATGCGAGATCTCGGACCGGTAGTAACTGGCCGTGCCGGTGACGAACACCGCGAACAGCACCCAGCCCACCACCAGGCCCGACCACGCATGCAGCCAGGCCATCGATTGCCGGAAGGTCCCCCTCATCGGCGCATCCCGGCGACCGCTGCGGCGCCTACCACCGGTAGCTCAGGCTCGCCAGCACGGTGCGCGGATTGCCGTAGTAGCAGGATCCGAGGGTATCGCAGGTCCCGACATAGACTTTGTCGAACAGGTTCGTGGCGTTGATCGCCAGGGTCGCCCCCGCCCAGGCCGGGTCCAGGCGGGCGAGGTCGTAGCGCAATGTCGCGTCGAACAGGGTGTAGGACGGGATGCGAATTGTGTTGGCCAGATCGCCGAAATGGTCGCCGAAGACGCGCACGCCGCCGCCGACGGTCAGACCCAGAAGCGGGCCGGCCGGGACGCTGTAGGTCGCGAACAGCGCGGCCTGGTTGTAGGGCGTCACCGGGATTCGCGCGCCGATCCGCGGCGCGGTCGGACCGGTGCCGGTCCGGGTGATCCGCGCGTCGAGGTAGCTGTAGGCGGCTGCGATGTCGAAGCCCTCGAAGGCGGTCACCTTCGCCTCGGCCTCGAACCCTTCGGCACGGACGCCGCCGACTTGGGCCTGGAACCCGGATGTCGTGGGCACCAGCACGTTCTGCTGGTCGATCGAGAACCCGGCCAGGGTGAACAGGCTTGCGGTGCCGGGGGGCTGGTACTTCACGCCGCCCTCGATCTGGTCGCCGGTGGTGGGCCGGAACGGCGTCGAACCGGCGCCCAGCGCGGTCGGCGGGACGATGCCGTTATAGCCGGTGCCGACCGCGGGCTGGAACAGCGTGGAATAGCTGACGTACGGGCTGATCCCGGCCTCGAACTCGTAGAGCAGCCCGGTGCGGTAGGTGAACGCCCGGTCGGTCTGCTCGATGCGCGTGTTGCCGACCTGCTGGAGCGTCGTGCTCGTGACGGTGTCGTGCCGGCCGCTGAGCAGCAGCACCCAGCGGTCGAGCCGGATCTGGTCCTGCACGTAGGCGCCGACCTGTTCCAGGTTCTGGCGGATGCGGGCGTTGATCGGCGGCAGCGGCTGGACGCCGCGATAGACCGGCGCGAAGACGTTCAGGCTGGTGGTCAACGTGTTGCGCGTGGCGAAGCCGAGATCGAAGGTCCGCACGTCGAGGCCGAACAGGAGGGTGTGGGCGAGCGGGCCCGTCGCGGCGTTCAGGACGAGTTGGTTGTCCATCGTGAACGCGTTGACGTTGTCGTCGAAGCGCACGGCCCGGCGGGTGACGTTGCGGAAATCGGTGACCGCGCCGGCCGCGTTGGTCGGGAAGCCGAAGCCGCGCACCACCGGCAGGTCGACGTTGACGCCGGAATAGCGCAGGTTCTGCCGGAAGGTCAGCGCCTCGTCGAAATGGTGCTCGAACTGGTAGCCGATGCCGAACTGCTCGCGGCGGAAAGCGTCGTAGCCCGGCTCGCCCAGGAAGGTCGAGCGGCGGATGCGCCCATTAGGGTTCGGGGTGAGCGTACCCTGAGAGGGCAGGAACTGCAGGGCCTTCGAATCGTCCTTGATGTAGTAGCCGAGCACCGTGAGCTGCGTCGCCGCATCGGGCCGGAACGTCACGCTCGGTGCGATGAAGGCGCGGTCGTCGTTCACGCGGTCGACGATCGTATCCGACAGCCGGCCGAGGCCGACTACGCGGTAGAGCACCGTCTTCTCCGGATCCACCGGGCCGGTCACGTCGAACGCGCCGACGAGGCGCCCGTAGCTGCCGCCCTGCACCAGCACCTCGCGGTAGGGCACGTCGAGGGGCTTCTTGCTGACGAAGTTGACGAGGCCGCCGGGCGGGGACTGCCCGTAGAGCACCGAGGCCGCGCCCTTGAGCACCTCCACCCGCTCGACCCCGTAGGTCTCGTAGCGGGACCACGCGTAGGTGCCCTTCGGCAATTGCAGGCCGTCGAGATATTCCGGCAAGTCGAAGCCGCGCACCTTGATCCAGTCGTAGCGCGGGTCGCCGCCGAAACGCTCGACCTGCACGCCGGCGGTGTAGCGCAGGGCCTCGCTCGGATTCTGCGCACCCGTCGCCCGGATCTGGTCGGCGGTGACGACGCTGATGGACTGCGGTGTCGCGATGAGCGCGGTATCGGTCTTCGTGCCGGTGGCGCTGCGCTTGGCCGTGAAGCCCCGCACCGGGCCATTCGCCTGCTCGCCGCCGACGCCCGACGGACCGGACGCGACGGCGCCGCCCTGCGCCCCGACCACCGAGATCTCGTCGAGGGTGACCTGGGCCGGAACCGGCTGAGCCGCGGCTACGGCGATCATCGCTGCGAACGCGCTCGCGGCCACCAGGGATAGCGAGGCCGTCCGGCAGATGATCCCGTACGTCAACATTCGGTCCGAGCCCCGCGCGGCCGGGGGGCCGCAGACATCGATGCTCCTTCACGGAAGCGTGATGACCGTCTTACGCTGCGGTCCGACGCGCAACAACGATCGATACTTTCGCAGGAGACGCGAATCCATGCGATCGAGTTTAGTGTTGTTCTAAAGATCTCAGATCGACGCCGTTCGAGCCGCAGCCAGGGCGCTCGGCGGCATGCCGAAACGCCTCCTGAACAGCGTCGCGAAGTGCGGAGCGGTATATCCCACGCTCTGGGCGACTTCCCCGACGGTCGCCTCGCGGCTGGCGAGCATCCGGTAGGCCGCCTGCAGACGCCGCTCCTGAAGGAAGGCGTAAGGCGTCATGCCGTATGCGATCCGGAATCCGCGATTGAGCTTGGCCGGTTTCAGTCCGACGCGCCGGGCCACCGCCTCGAAGTCCGGCACGGCATCGAGGCGTTCCAGGATCAGCGCGCTCGCGGCTTCGACCCGCCCATGATCCACGATCGTGAGCGCACGGGTGGCCCCCGCGGGCTCGTCCGGTGCCTCGGCGGCGAAGACGATCGCGAGGAGTTCGAGGGCCTTGGCCGCCTGGTACAGGGGCTGCCCCGCCGGGCCGGCGGCCGCGAGGATCTGCGACGCGACGGCCTGCACCGTCGCGTCGGCTGCCCGACCCTCGAAAACGAATCCGCGCTCAGGGGAACGCCGGGCCATGGCCGCCGTGATGGAGCCGAGGCTCGCCCTGGCGTGATCGGGATCGACCCGAACGTGGACGCTGCTCAGGGGCTGACCCGACGGGACGGATTGGTCCCTCTCGAGTTCCCGCTCGGTGAAGCCGACCAAGAGCGCAGGCGCTTCGATCGTGATCGCGGGCAGGTCGGCAATCCGTAAGCGGGTCTGCCCGCGCAGGTAGACGACCACGCGCAATCCCGTCCCGACCGGCGCCGTCGTCCGGAACGTCTCCTCGAACGTCGCCTCGTTCGTGAAAACGCTCAGCCACCCACCGAGGTGATGGGCCACGGTGCTGGCCGGACGCTGGAAGATAGTATTGATTAGATTTTCAGAATTCATATGGTCGATTTATAGATCGAAACTGTGGCACGGTCGATGACGTGTCTAAGTTTTGAATTTTTATAATTCTAGCACCAAGTGCTGCGTCGAAATTAAGTCGGCGGCAATCTGGGGAGGGTCCGCGATCCAGGTGATCGGCCCTTGAACGAGCAATAAACATGCCAAATTTTTGCCTCTGGCGAAAGCATTCGCTGGGATACCGCATGATGTACCGACTTAACGATAGACTTGTTATTGAATATAAATCCAAATTTATGGCGATAAAGTATACAACAAAAAGCTTGCGTACCGCATTTTTTTTGACATCTAATCGAAGATGACCTCCGAGTTCGCCTAAAAATTACATCGATGTAACGATGTGATTCTGCAATTCAGAGCGTTTTTCTATTGCGGACAGTGCTAGAGCAATTCGAGATGCATATAAAAGCGCACATTCACAACGGCGCTCCGGGAAGAACTTATCGAAACCGGCCAATCGCGACCGCCCTACGCAGATCAACATTCGGCTTGGCAGCCCTAGGAGCCTCGGTCTCGCACCACGCCCTCGCGCAAAGTTTGGCTACCTCGGATCCAGCGAGTTGGCGCACGCCCGAATATCAAGCCTCGTGGGGGCTGGAGGCGATGCACGCCGCCGATGCTTACGCGGCCGGCTATACAGGCCTGGGCGTCACCGTCGGGGTGGTCGATTCCGGTGTCTATAGCGCACACCCGGAATTTGCAGATGGCCGCGTCAAGCCGCTGACCATCACCGGCACATTCGGCGCGGACGGGTTCTACTTCATGGACAAGTTCGGGCGGCCGATCGATCGGTCCCCGCGCCCTTCCATCTTCTCCGGCGGCCAACTCTATAGCGTTTCCGGCGCATACAACCCCGTATACAACGATCCCCACGGAACGGAAGTCACCGCAACAATCGGGGCGTCCCGTGATGGCATCGGCATGCACGGCGTGTCGTTCAACGCCAATGTCTATGTGGCGAACACGCAGGCCACCGACGAGATGACGTACGGGTTCAACGCCGATTACGCCTACTTCAAGAACGCCTACGGCAGCGTGGCTGCGGCCGGAGCGCGTGCCATCAACACGTCCTGGGGTAATCCACCCCCCGCGGACAATTACAACACCCTCGAGGGTTTGCGCAGTGCTTACGCAAACTTGAGCACCAAGCTCAGTTACCTCGATGCTGCGGCAGACGTCGCAAAGCAGTTTGACATCATTCAGGTTTTTGCGGCAGGCAATAGCGGGGCGCGCAACTCAAGCATTCGAGCGAATGCACCGTATTTCCGGTTAGATATCGAAAAAAACTGGGTTGCTGTCGGCGCTGCCGCAAAAAACGTCAGCGGCAGCACAAACCCCGCGGATCTCGTTCTCGCGGATTACTCGAATCGCGCGGGCGCTGCCAAATATTGGTATATCGTTGCGCCGGGTAGCGCCATCACCGGTGCCGCGCCACCCTACACGTCAGGTGCTGCCTGGAATGCCAGGACATGGGGCATCGACCCGAACCAACAAACTGCCGGCTACAGGTTAGGAGACGGCACCTCAATTGCCGCGCCGCACGCCACGGGGGCGCTCGCGGTGATCATGCAGCGCTACCCGTACATGACCAACCAGCAGGCCCGCGACGTCCTGCTGACCACAGCCTACCATCGCAACGCGGTCGATGGCGTGCCAGACGCCAATCCGAACGCTCCCAACGCGATCTGGGGCTGGGGCGTGATCGACCTCAGCAAGGCCATGAAGGGACCCGGCCAGTTCCTCGGACCCGTCGCGGCCAACCTCCCGACCGGCACCAGCGACACCTGGTCCAACGACATCTCCGAAGATGCCCTCGTCCAGCGCAAGCAGGAGAACGATGCCGAGGCTGCGGCGTGGCCCGCCAAGAAGGCGACGCAGGCTCGGCTCCTCACCGTTGCCGCAGCACAAGAGGCCGAGGGGATTGTCAAATCAGTCCTGAACAATCTGGCGATCGGGTTGAACGGCAGCGATTATAAGAGCGCGGTTGAGAAGGCTTGGCGCGCAGCGGACGAAAATCTGATTGTCAACGCAATTTTGATCAAGTTGACATCAGAAAACATTTATTGGAACTATCTTTAT